>CAXTEW010000011.1:0-22165 GCA_964243175.1 uncultured Acidobacteriaceae bacterium | reverse complement strand
CCCGACCGCGCCGAAGAACTCGTTCTGCCCGATTGCCGAGTAGCGCGTAGGCTGGTAATCGCCGGTGAAGCGGATCGCGAAGCGGGGGAGCAGCTTGTAATCCGCCCAGGCGCCGATCGCATAGGCCGAAGCCAACTGGTTGTTGTACACGCCTACCTGGTACGGCTGGACTCCCGTGCCTTTGAATGCGTTGTCAAACGAGCCGTACGTACCGCCCACCAGCACGTGCGCGCCGGCAGTGTACTTTGGCGACTGGTACAGGCGGAACGATGGCCCGAATAGAAATAGGTGCTCTGACATGCTCGAGGTCGTAGCCGTTATCGTGGGATACTCGGCTGTCGATACCGGCAGGTTATAGGTACCGTACAAACCACGCGCTGTCGCCTCCAGCCCCAAGAAGTTGGAGAACCAGCCGGTGATGGAGCCCTGCCAGCCCAGCAGGTTCACGGCCTGTACCTGGTGTGCATAACCGGGGTTGAAGTGCGAATAGCCGGCGCCTCCCAGGATGTCGACGCGCTCACTCTCAGTCGTGCCGGTGACGGTAGGCGCGGTCGCTGTGACTTGCGCGTGGAGGGATGGGGCAAGCAGGGTGCAGGCAGACCAGGCAGCCATGCGCAAGAAGGATTTCTGAAACGTCAACGCGTATCTCCTGAGAAGGGCGCGCCGGTATGCAGCGCATCCTTATCAGGATACCGCTTCGGCGCCAGCCCGCGTCGCGCGGCGGCAAATCCCACCGCGGGCGCAGCGCCCGGCGCCTCCTAATTCATCCAGCTGCGGTCATTTGGGTCCCGTCGCTGGTCTTTGCCGGGAACAGGCCGACCGGTGTCCGGGTCTACGTAGCGCCCCTCGCTGTCGAAGTGCACATCGCGGTTCTGCTTACGCATGTAAACCTCGAACTTGCGGGCCGCATTGCGGCGCCTCCAGCGGTAGTAATCATTGCGCATGTCGTAGTAGCGCTGGCTCGTGGCTCCGGAGAGACCACGCCGTGGTGCAAACCGTATGTACAGGTAGCCGGCCAGCGCGCCGCCCAGCTGGGCGAGTGCGTAGACACGGTTCTGTCCAAAAAGCTGCGCCAGCGCAAACAGCATGTACACCGCGACCAGGTACTTCGCCTTCATGGTGACGGGGATGGGGAAAAGCGTAAACTGCATGTCTCCGTACAGCACCGCAAAGGCAATCAGCAGCCCGAAAATGCCGCCCATCGACCCGGCCAGGCCTGCCATGTACAAGCCGCCGCTCGACGCCGTGGCAAGAGCCAGGGCCACGGTTGCGAGCGCCGCACCCAGCACAGAAACGAAGTAAAGCTCGCCTACCCAGCGCGCGCCATTGTTGGCCTCAAGAAATGCGCCGAGAAACCAGAGCGAGAGCAGGTCGAGCGCGGTGCCAAGCAACCCGTTGTGCAGAAAACTGTAGGTAACCAGCTGCCACAGAAAGCCGTGGGTCACGGAAACAGGCGTAAGCGCGAACAGCAGCCAGAGACGCGCCGCCAGCTCCGGAACAGCCAGGTGCAGCAGCAGAAGCGCAAAGTAGATGCCGATGTTCCAGACGACCAGCGTGCGCGTGAAGCCGCGAAAGTCGGGAAAGGCGAGCATTCCGGTCGAACGAAACGGCGGCATACTCTTTATTGTCTCAGGTCTTCCGCACTCCACGCAGAAACCGCTACGGCGATCGCACCCTGCCGTCTCGCAGAGTGGCGCCCTTTGCAAAGTACTCCCTCAAACCTGTGGGCTGGCCACGTCGTGAGTCACTGGGCCAGGTGGCTGGCGATCACGTCGCAGGCAGCCCCGCCGAGGTGCTGCTGCACATCCGGCGTGGCGGCACCCGCCGGGAAGTGCAGGTACGCGGCAGTTTCCGGCGCGAAACGCGGCCACGCCGGGAGCCCGGCATGGTCTGGGGTGGCTGCGGTTCGCAGAGACGCGGTAGCGGCAAAGCTGGTCCAGTAGGTCTGCACCGTCGCAGACAAGGCGACGTCCTGTGCCGCAGGCGTGCCCTGTGCCTGAGGAAAGTAGTGGAAGACGTAGAACAGCTCGGACGAGTGCTCGGCCACCGCCTTGCCGGGGAGCGGGTGATCGAACTGGTAGACGTACGTCGGGTAGCCGTGGCTCGCATGCCAGCCGGCCACGACTCGCACCGGGCAGCGGAAGTCATGGTCGGTCGCCCAGCGCGCCGACGCGTTGCCCAGCAGGGGTGCACCCGGCTGGGCATAGATCGCTTCCAGCTTGGCCCCGTCCGGACCCATCGCAGCATGGATCGAGGCTGTCAACGCGGCATCGGGCTCATTCTTCGGCACGATCTCCTGCACGTTGCTGCCGATCATCAGCGGGACGGGTGCTTCCCGGCCCGCTCTAAAGATGGCAGCCGGTGTGGCTGGCAGTACCCAGCCATCGACGCTGGCGCCGCGAAAGCCCCATGGCTGCCCGGGCTGAGGCTTGGGCGCCTTTGCGTCGGCAGCCAGCACTTCTGCCGTGGTGCGCCCGCGCATGGCCGCGAGGTCCGGCCCCAGCGCAGCAGCCACGCCCGACCAGGCGTCCTCCGACTGCGCTCGCGAAGCGGTAGGCATCAGGCCCAGTACGGTGCCGCTCTCCTCGATCGCGCCGGCGAAGAGCCCGCGCGCCAGCGGCGAAGCCATCATGGAGCCGACGTCTACCGACCCGGCGGACTGGCCGAAGATCGTTACCTGCCGCGGATCACCACCGAAGCTAGCAATATTGCGCCGCACCCAGCGAAGCGCCGACACCTGGTCCAGCAGGCCGTAATCCCCTGATGCCTGGTGGGGTGACTCGGCGTCAAGCTCCGGTGCGCGAAAGAAGCCGAAGATGCCGAGCCGGTAGTTGAGCGTGACCAGGACCACGCCGCGCGGCACCAGCGTGAGGCCGTTGCTCAGCTCCTCTGACGCACTGCCGGCGACATTGCTGCCGCCGTGGATGTAGACCATCACCGGTAGCGGCTTTGCGACAGCACCGGCCGGCGCCCAGACGTTGAGATACAGGCAGTCTTCGCTGCCATGCTCGGCGGAACTGTTGTTCCAGCCAAACCTCTGCTGGGGACAGGGAGCGCCATGTTGCAGCGCTGCCCTGCTGCCTGACCAGTGTTGGGGTGGCTGCGGCGGCTGCCAGCGAAGTGCGCCGACCGGCGGCCGGGCATAGGGAATACCGAGAAAAGCGCGCACACCCGGCCCAGGCATCGCTCCCTGGAGTGTGCCATCAGCAACGTGCACAATAGCCTGTGGCGACGCCGAATAGCTGCTCTGCGCGTGGAGCCTGCCGCTGCCAGCGCCACCTGCCAGCACCAGGGCAGCGATCCAACCTGTTAGACCAGTCACGCGCATGCGTCTGCTTCTCCGGCCCTGCCCCTGCGTCGCGGGCCAAGCGAAATCTACTCCGTGACTCTACACCTGCTTGCCCACGGCAGGTGCAGAGCCCTTGGACTAGCGCACCGGCAGCGGCACCACTGCCAGGCTTGCGTGACCCTGCGCGTCTACCGCCCGTATGCCGAAGACCACGTTGTCCTTCGATACCGGCAGCGTTGCCGTGTTTCCCGGCCCGTACTTCGCAGCATCGGCGACGTACTGCCAGTCGCTCGCGGATAGCTCGCGCCACAGGATCTGGTAATGGGTGCCGGCTGGTGCACCCTGCCCCGGCGTCCATCGCAGCGTTGTGTTGTTATCCAGGTTGCTGGTCACAATCTTCGGATCGACCGGCGGCGACGGCGCGGCGGCCAGCGTGGCCAGGGTGGCTGCGTTCAGTTGAGCCACGCGCACCACGTAGTTCATATCGACATACTGCAGCAGGTCGCCGTACTGGGTTCCGTTCTCCACGCGTATGTTCTGGTGCTGATGATTGAAGTCTTCCCGCCACTCGGTGAAGCGAACCGCGGTAAAGCCCTCTGCGTTGAAGGAGGTATGGTCGCCGCCGCGCAGGAAGCGGTCGCGGCGTAGCTCCAGCACCGGGTGAAAGTAAGGAATGCTGCTGCCCGTGCCGGCGACCGGCGCAGCTCCCTTGCCAAAGTAGCTCGCGTCCACGTCCGTCACAGCGCGGGCCAGCTCGCGGGAGGTGGAGTCGCTTTCGTAACCCAGCAGCTCGATCATCTTCAACTGGTCGGGAGTGGCGACCGAAGGAATGCCCTCCGAGAAAACGCGGACCGCCAGCTTGTCCTGCAGGGTGTCGCCGGGCGTCGTGTTGCCGCCCACGATGTCATTGTTCAGCACGCCTTCCAGCACGATGTTCTGTGCCTTGAGCGTCTGCGCCAGGTGCCGGCTGCCATTGAGCCCCTGCTCCTCACCAGCGACCGCGGCAAAGATGATGGTCGCCGGGAAGTGCAGCTTCGACAGCGCACGCGCGGACTCGAGCGATACCGCGACACCCGAGGCATCGTCGTTGGCGCCCGGCGCTTCATCGGTGGTGTTCTCATTGGTCGTGTTGCGTGAGTCGTAATGGCCGGTCACCAGCACGGTGCGCGCCCCCTGCGCCGGGTCTGTTCCTTTCAGCACGGCATACACGCTGGTGATGGTCGTCGGCACGGGAATGCGGCTCATGGGCTGCTCGGTGTAGGTGTCGCGCCGAACCTCCAGGCAGCCGCCACACGCCTGGCTAATCGCGGTGTACTGCGCAAAAACCCAGTCCGCGGCCGCGGTTGCCCCTGTGTTCGGCGGCAGGTTCGGCGTCATGCTCGACAAAGTGGACCGGTTCCGAAAGGAGACCAGCGTGGTAATGTCCCGGCGCACAGCCTCGGAGGCGATGGTGCCCAGCGCCTCCGCAATTGCAGGATCCGCGGGCAAAGCAGCGATATGGCTGCCACTGGCATCCAGATCACGGGTTCCGCCGTCAGAGAGGGCATGCGCGGGTAAGGCTGCCGCACCAGCGCTAGCAAACAGCAGGCTGCCGGCGAACAAACGCGAACGGCGGGAACGTTTCTGCATCGTAAGTATTCTCCTGGTCATTGCGAGAGTGTGAGGCAGGCTCCCCGCCTCTGCTTCGTGCACCGGGGATCGAGAATGGGTTTGTCTTGCAAAGGACAGATCAGACAAAAAGCTGCTGAGCGGCGCAGCAGACACGTGCTGCACTGCAAAGCCGCATTGCTCACAACATACCATCCCACTTTGTATTTGGAGGAACTCCCATGCTTTGCCCCGAATGTGACAGCGCCCTGGACATCGACACCGCAGATGTAGAAGAAGGCGATTCGGTAACGTGCGACGAGTGCGGTACGGAGTTCGAAATCGTAGCAACAGATCCGCTCGAGATTGCTAGAGTGGATGAAGAGATCGACGAGGACGAGCCGCAAACAGGCGAAGCCGAGGAAGAGTAAGGTCAACGCATGCAGCGAGCGAGAACACCCCTGATACAGACCGCAGCCAGGATTGCACTAGCCACCGCGCTACTATGCTTCCGTGTCCTACCGGCAGGGGTGCTTCTCGCTGCTGTTGCAGCACCGGTCATACACGCGCAGGTGATCGCCAAGGTGGTCGAGGGTAAGGTGCTGGACAACGGGTCGACGCCGCTCCCCGGAGGAATTGTTTACCTGCAGGACCAAAAGACGAGCGTGGTCAAAACCTTTATTGCTACCGCAGACGGCAGCTACCGTTTCGGCCAGTTGCCCGCAGACACCGACTACAAAATCTGGGCTGAGTACAAGGGCGAGAAGAGCAAGCCCAAACTCATCAGCTCCTTCGACACCAAGATGAACGTGACCGTCGACTTCCACCTAGGCGGCAAATAGCTTCTGCCCTGAAGCGCAAAATGTCACGCCAGTGACCGCCAGCCGCGCAGGCGGTCTGGCTGTTGTTCCGGCAACAGAAAAGCGCCGCCCTCTTGAAGGGCGGCGCTTTCCCTGTTGCTGCGTGTAGCGTTACTGGTCGCGCTTCCAGTTCATCAGGTCGCCCAGGGTGGTCGTTGAGCTCGACACGGGAGCCTTGTAGGCTTCCACATCGGCGCGGCTGCCTTCTTCGCCAATCGCACGAAGACTCAGCCCGACCTTCTTCTCTTCCGGGTTCATCTTGATGATCTTGAATTCATGCTCCTGGCCTACTTCGAGCGCCATGGGGGAACCATGGGCATCGGTCGCTTCAGAGACATGGCACAGACCCTCGACACCTTCTGCGATCTCGACGAAGGCGCCGAACTGCGCGGTACGCAGCACCTTGCCGTGCACCACATCGCCTGCGCGGTGCTGGGCGAAGAAGGTTTCCCAGACATCCGGCTCCAGCTGCTTGATGCCCAGCGAGAGGCGGCGGTTTTCAGGCTCAACACCGAGTACGACGGCGCGGAGCTTCTCGCCCTTCTTCAGGACTTCCGAAGGATGCTTGACGCGCTTGGTCCAGCTCAGGTTCGACACGTGAACCAGGCCATCGATGCCGTCTTCAATCTCGATGAATGCGCCGAAGTCGGTCAGGTTGCGGACCCGGCCTTCCACGATCGCGCCCGTCGGGTAACGATCCGACAGGTTCTCCCATGGATTCTCAAGCAGCTGCTTCATGCCGAGCGAAATACGACGGTCGTTCGGGTTCACGCTGATGACGATCGTCTCGACCTCGTCGCCGGGCTTGAGCATCTTCGAGGGATGCTTCATCCGCTTGGACCAGGTCATTTCGGACACATGGACCAGGCCTTCAATGCCCTGCTCGAGCTCGACAAATGCACCATAGTCAGTGACCGAGAGAACACGGCCACGGACGCGCGCACCTACCGGGTACCGCTCCACCGCATCGAGCCACGGATCTGGCGTCAGCTGCTTGAAGCCAAGCGAAACACGCTGCTTGTCCTTGTCAAACTTCAGCACCTTGACCTGGATCTCATCAGCAACATTGACCAGGTCGCGCGGATGCGTCAACCGGCCCCAGCTCATGTCAGTGATATGGAGCAGGCCATCGATGCCGCCCATGTCAACGAACGCGCCATAGTCGGTCAGGTTCTTGACCACGCCGGTCAGGATTGAACCCTCTTCCAGGTGCTCCAGCGTCTCGGTGCGCTTGGATGTCTGCTCTTCCTCGAGCAGTTCCTTACGGGACACGACGACGTTGCCGCGCTTCTTGTTGAGCTTGATGATGCGGACCTGGATCTGGGTGCCGATGTAGGCATCGAGATTGCGGACCGGGCGAATCTCCAGCTGCGAGCCAGGCAGAAATGCCTTGATACCCACGTCCACCGTAACGCCACCCTTGACGCGGCCAAGCACCGTTCCGGTCACCGGCGTCTTGTCGTTGGCGGCCTTTTCGATCACGTCCCAGACGCGGTGACGCAGTGCCTTCTCGTAGCTCAGCAGGAAGCCGCCCTCGGCTTCTTCGCGCTCGATGACCACTTCCACCGTGTCACCCGGATTCAGCTTCGAGACGCCATTCGCGTCAACGACCTGCTCCAGCGGGATCCGGCCTTCGCTCTTCAGGCCCACATCGACAACAACTTCCTTGTCGGTGAGCTTGACCACGGTGCCGGTCACAATGTTGTCGTCAAACTGCTGGGCGGCGGCTTCAGCGGCCTGCTCGCGGTCGAAGCTCTCGAGCGCAGCGGCAAAATCAGTGAAGTCATCGCCTTCGAAGCTCTCGGTCGTGCCACCCGGGATATCGTTCGAGGAGGGCTGCGCGGCTACTGCCTGGTGCTCAGCCGGGTTAGGGGTGGATTCGGTCGACTGAGTCTCCGAAGCATGCGCTTCAGTCTCGATCGTGGCGGTTTCAAAGGTGGGGGTTTCGAGTTCGGTGTTCAGAGGAGTGCTCTCGGAGTAAGTGGGATTTAGGGGGTCGGCCATGACAATCAGGTTCCGGGTGAAGCGGGTGCATGGAGCGGCACTGCGGCGCAACACATCACGAATCGGCTGTACGTCGTATCACTACTGCCCTACGCATTAGATACAAGCCGTTGCCAGACGGATGCTGAAGATCGAGGCCTGTGCCGCTCCTGCGCGGGAGAGATGACGAGGGCGCCGCGGTAGCAGCTCAGGCTCGGGATCAGTACCGGGAAGGGAGGCGTGGCAGACAAGCAATAAACAGCGCCCGTGATGCTGGGCCTTGACAGTTACCACTGCCATGCCACTGATTGAATGATAGGACCGGCACCATGGGGTGTCAACGCGGGCCGCACCGTCCGTGCGTAATCTCAATGCAGGATTCATAAACGGGGCGAGTGAAGCGACGGCTCTGCTCCTGCTTCGCGGAACTTTGTGTGAAACGCCGCCGGGTACCTGCCTCATCGAGCCGGCGCTTTCAGCTCCTGTGGTCATCCGGAGCAAGGTCCAGAGGATTGCGGCTGACTCGGTTCCAAGTTGCCTCGGTTCCAAGTTGCCTCGGTTCCAAGTCCCCTAACCCCTCGCTGGGTCATCCTGAGCGAAGCCGAAGGACCTGCGGTTGACCCTGCTTCCGACCCGCGACTTACCCGCCGCACCCAGTAGCACCCCACTTATCCGGGTCATCCTGAGCGAAGTCGAAGGACGTGCTTTGTTCCTGCGCAGGTCGCACCGCTCCTTCGAACAACCTCAACCACAGCTCCTTCGACTTCGCCCAAGATGACCCGAAGTTCACAGACGCCCAGCCTTCGCTACGGGAGCGAAGGCAGATCCGTCGGCTGCGCCCAGATGACAGCAGAGGTCCGAGACATGGCCCGGGAGAAATCGTCTGGCGAAGAGGGACCTAGCCCGCTATGCCGGCTACGCTGCGGACTTACGCCCGCCCCGCACAAACCCGCAGAATGCCTTCGCCAAACTTGTTAACCTTGGCCGGCCCCAGGCCGGCAATCGCGAGCAGGTCATCCTCGGTGCGCGGCTGCTCCTCCGCAAGCGAGCGCAGGGTGCGGTCGGGAAAGATGCAGAAAGCAGGCTGGCCCAGCTTCTGCGCTTCCTGCTTGCGCCAGGCACGCAGCTTGTCTTCCAGTGCGGCCGCAGCGCCTGCCAGTGGCTGCGCCGCTGCGCGCGCCGCTCCACCGCCAGCCGTCGGCTTGCGTCCACGTTTACCCGCCGGCGCCGACGCCGCGGCACTGCCGTTCAGCTCCCGCATCACCACGGTGTCCGCGTCGCGGTCGCTGTAGGTGCCGCCCTCGTGCGTCAGGCTCGCCTTTCGGTATGGAATGGTGCGGCCATCTTTCTCAAAGCTCGCGTCCTCGATGCGCAGAAACCCGGCCGTCGCCAGCGCCCCCAGCAGGTCCTCGAACGCGTCGCGGCTCATGCCGTTCTTTGCACAGAGCTCGCTGTGCAGCTTGCCGGTCGACTTGGAGCCGCCGCCATAGCCCGATCCGCCAAGCGCCGCCATGATGGCGTGCGCCAGGTGCCGCTCCGTGGTGTCGAGTGGCCGCGCGGTCTGGGTCAGCGACGATCCCGGCGCACACACATCACAGATCCCGCAGCCAGCGAGCCCGTCTTCCGTGTCGCCGAAGTGGCGCACCAGTTGCGTCATCCGGCAGTCGCCCGACTCGGTAAAGCGGATCACGCGATCGAGCTGGCCGCCGCGGTGCGTACTCTGCGCCAGGTACGGCCCGCGCCATGCACCATGGCCCGGGGTAACGAAGCCCTCGTAATCCAGCACCGCGCCGCGGTGAATCAGCAGCTTTTCCAACGCCTTGTCGAGCTCCTCCGGCTCCAGCCGCATCTTCTGCCGCTTCAGCAACTCGGGCAGCTCTTCGCGGTGCAGCGGGTCGCCGCCACGCGAACTCACCGCGTGGAAGATCGCGTCCAGCCGCTCGACCGGCGGGTAGTCGCGCTCAAAAAAGAAGTCGTGCTGCTTGCGGTCAGCAAAGGAGTGCATCAGGATCGTGCGGGAAGGCAGGCCATCCCGGCCAGCACGCCCGATCTCCTGGTAGTAGCCCTCGAGAGTCGAGGGCAGCGCCATGTGGAGCACGGTGCGTACATCCGCCTTGTCGATGCCCATGCCGAAGGCGATGGTCGCCACGACGACCTCGAGCTCGCCGCCGAGGAACGCCCGCTGCACCCGCTCGCGATGCTCCGGGTCAAGCCCGGCATGGTACGGCGCTGCCTTGAACTCTCGACCCAGCTCGCCGGCCAGCATCTCCGCTTCCTTGCGGGTTGGTGCGTACACGATAGCCGGCCGCGCCGCCGCGTCGCGCAGCAGCTCGGCAGCAAACGCAGAACGCTTCGGCTTCGGCACCTCCACCACTTCAATCGCCAAATTGTCGCGGCGGAACCCATGGATAAACACCGCTGGCTCGCGACCGCCGTGCCCCAGGCCAAGCTGGGTCACAATATCCTGCTGCACCTGCGTAGTGGCAGTCGCGGTCAGCGCGATCACGGGCGATGGCCGCAGGCTGGCGAGGTGCTGCCCAAGCATCCGGTAGTCTGGCCGAAAATCGTGCCCCCACTGCGAGATACAGTGCGCCTCATCGATCGCGATCAGCCCCGGCTTCCGCTTCGCCAGCATCTCGGGAAAACCCGGAACGCGTAGCCGCTCGGGCGCGATAAACAGAAAATCAAGACTGCCATCGAGATAGCCTCTGCAGGCATCGCGAGCCGACTCGCGTGACAACCCGGAGTGGATCCGCGCAACCCGCAGGCCGAGTGCATCGAGCTTCGCTGCCTGGTCGTCCATCAACGCGATGAGCGGCGAAATAACCAGTGCGGTGCCGCCGCGGGCCAGCGCCGGCAGCTGGTAACACAGCGATTTGCCTGCGCCGGTCGGCATCACCAGCAGCACATCGTTGCCCTCGACCGCTGCCCGGCACACCGCCTCCTGGTTGACGCGAAACGCACGGAAGCCGAAGCGCTGCTCCAGCAGCGCGCGCAGAGACTGTTGAGGCATATGCATAAGTATAGGACCGGTCACTTCGTGACGTGTGCTCGCGGGTGCTCCAGCACACAACGTTGTGGGCTTCCCGTTGGTCAGCACTGACGAGGCTGATGCCGACTATCAGGAGGCCCACCTCGCTCCTGAGTGAAGCACCCACGAGTACACGTCACGAAGTGACCTCCAGCCGAGCAGGCGGTTTTCCGCCCTTATACTCCGAAGATGGAGCACTTGTGGACCCCCTGGCGGTACAGCTACATCACGGGCAGCACGCCCGATCCGCGCAAGGGTGTGCCTGCGGAGCTGCAGGCATGGCCCGGGGACAGGGATTGTGTGTTCTGCAACCTGCTGGGCGCGACCGACTACGCGATCGCTCACGGCATGGGCCGGCACGAAGCCGAGCAGGCATCGCTGCTGGTGTGCCGAGGCGAGCGAGTCTTCGTGTGTCTCAACCGGTTTCCGTATAATTCCGGGCACGTGATGGTGGTGCCCTACGCGCATGGTGCCTCGCTCGCTGGTCTGCCGGCTGAAACCGCGAACGAACTGATGGCCTGGGGACAGCTGGCGGAGCGTGCGCTGGGCGCGACATACAAACCGGATGGCTACAACCTGGGGCTCAACCTGGGCGCTGCAGCGGGCGCCGGGGTGGCTGGCCATCTGCACCTGCATGCGGTGCCGCGCTGGGTCGGCGATACCAGTTTCCTGTCAACACTGGGAGAAACGCGAACGCTGCCAGAGGCATTGGCCGTGACGTGGAAGCGGCTGCGCGAAGCCTTCGCCGAGGCAAGGGCCTCGCTGCATCCTACTGAAAGCAAAGAGGAGAATCGACCATGAGCGAGATCAAAGCAGGGGAAAACAGCGAGCACTCGCTGGATAAGCAGCCGGAACAGGAGAACCACACCGCCAGCGCGCAGGCCGCGCCCACCAGCGTGGAGCCGGTGGCACCACAGGACACCCAGGCTGCGGGCGCCGCCGCAGCGGAGCAGAATGCGCTGCTGCACAGCAACGTCAGCGGGTCGGAACAGAAGGGCAACGCCGAAAGGGCGAACGAGCTGGCGGAGACCATGCCCGGCGGCGCCCAGGCCGGGTATCACTCAACCGGCAGCTATGCAGGCGCGGCGGATACGGGCAAGAAGTAAGTGGCGAATTTAGTTGGGTGTCTGTAAGAACTCAGCATTCGAGCGAGCTCAAGTGAAGGTGTACAAGTTCCAGTGCAGGTGTACAAGTTCAGGCGCAGGTGTACAAGGTCCAGCGCTCGTACGAGTTCTAGCGCCTCGTACAAGTTTGATCGCGAATGTACAAGCCCAAGCGCAACGTATAGGCGCGTTCCTGTACTGCTTTCTTTCCAGTGCGAGCGTGTACTGGCGTGACCATGTGCCTGGGCAAGAGCGTTCCTGGTGGCGGCCTCTTACTTCCGGTGCGAGCATGTTTCTGGCGCTGCCGTTCAGCTGTCCGCGACCATGAAAGATAGCTGCAACTTCAAGCCAAGGCAGGGTCATCCTGAGCGAAGCCGAAGGACCTGCGGTTGACTCTGCTTTCAACAGCTGGCCTATCCGCAACAATATGCCCCTTCCCCCGTACCATGCGGTGTCATCCGCTAAAGGGGTAGAGTTTCCGCTCAGCCTCCAGGCAGCCGTGCCGGCGCGCTCAGCGTAACTCGGTCGGGCAGGACGGAGGCTACCGACGCTCTGCGTAGCGGAAGAGCGCATGTCAAAGCAGAGTCAACCGCAGGTCCTTCGGCTACGCTCAGGATGACCCGTGGGGAAATGGAGCTTGTGCGCTCAGACCCGCTCAGCTTCTTCGACTACGCTCAGCATGACCCCTGGAAAATGGGGCTTGCACGCTCAAACCTGCTCAGGTTCTTCGGCTACGCTCAGAATGGCTCACCCGGAAAGACGGGGCCGGCGCTCTCAGGCCCGCTCAGCTCGCCGGCTACGCTCGGGACAAGCTCGCCACCGCCAGCATCCGCCAGCAAGACCTGCCCCGCGAACTCTCAGCACCACTTACTCCGGCGGCGCAAGCTCGGCTAGCTGCAGGCCCAGCTGGTCGCGCGAGGGTAGATCGCCATCCCCTTCCGGCTCGTCCCCATCCGGGCGGAAGCTTTCCGGCATCTTCTTGCTGGTCTTCAACCCCAGCGTCTTCAGCTTGCCGATCCGCCCCAGCACGTGCCCGCTGCCCGTCGCCAGCTGCCCATAGGCCTTGTCGTAGGCATTGCGCGCCCCATCGATCCGCTTGCCTACATCTTCGAAGCTATCGGCAAACATCGCCACCTTGTCATACAGGCCGCTGGCCTGCCGCAGGATCTCCTCCACGTTGCGCGTCTGCCGCTCCTGCTGCCAGATGTGCGCGATCGTGCGGATGACGGGAAACAGCGTGCCCGGGCTCACCAGCAGCACATCCTTCTTCCAGGCCCGCTGCCACAGGCTGCCGTCGTGCGCCAGTGCCAGCAGGTAGGCCGGCTCGATCGGCACAAACATCACCACGAAGTCGATCGAGCGCAGCTGGTGCAGCGTCTGGTACGCCTTCTTCGATAGCCCGTCGATATGGTCGCGGAGCGAGCGCGCATGCCGGTCCAGGAACTGCGTCCGGCTGCCCTCGTCGTCGCAGGCGCAGAACTCCGTGTAGCTGTTCAGCGAGACCTTGGAGTCAATCACCAGGTGCTTGTCGCCGGGCAGGTTCAGGATCACATCAGGGCGCGCATGCCGGCCCTCCTCGGTCGCGAAGCTTTCCTGGATCCGGTACTCGCGCCCCGCCTGCAGGCCGGCCTCTTCCAGCATGCCGAGCAGGATGACCTCACCCCAGTCGCCCTGCTGCTTGGACGAGTTCTTGAGCGCCTTGACCAGGTTGTTCGCATCGAGCGACAGCTTTTCGTTCATACCTCGAAGCGCGTCAATGTGGGTCTTGAGCTCGGTGCGCCCGATGAGGCCGTCCTGCTGCAGGCCTTCAACCTTGAGCTGAAACTCGCCCAGCTTTTCCCGCAGCGGGTGCAGCAACTGGTCGATATTCGTTCGGTTGTGCTCGGTAAAGCGCTTGCTCTTGTCTTCGAGGATGCCTGCGGCAAGTGTTTCAAACGAGTGCGCCATGTCGGCGCGGGCGCCCGCGAACAGCTCCCGGCGCTCGGCTTCTGCTGTGCGCATGGCCTCCAGTCGCTCCGCCCCGGCGGCGCGTTCTGCTTCCAGCTCTGCCTCAAAGCGCGTGCATGCCTGCTCGGCCCGGCCCAGCTGCTCGCGCAGCTCCGCGATGGTCTCGGCAGCAGCCTGGCCGGCGGCATGGTTCCGCTCGTCTGTGCTCCGCAGCCGCAGTTCCAATGAAGCCACGCTCTGGCGCAGTGCCGCGGCCTCCTGTCCAGACCTTGTCCACAGGGCGCCGAGTTCCTCCAGTTTGGCGCGCGTGCCCTGGAGCTCGGCGCCACGCAGGTCCCGTTCCCGTTCGAGCGCGGAAGCTCTTTCGCCGGCCTGCGCAAGCAGGGCGCGCTCGACCCCAATCCGCTTTTCTGCTTCCAGCCGCGCGCTGGCCAGCTCCCCCGCCGCAGTGCGCCTGCCGGCTCCACGGCCCATCATGAAAGCTGCCAGCGCTAGCAGGATCAGCGCCACGCCCAGCAACAACCAGAACCAAGTCCCCATGGCTCGAGTGTGCCATCAAAGGCGAACAAAAGGCGAGCAGCCGCCAACTTCTCGCGTTCAGGCAGTCATCGCCGTCCATGCGTTCGGAGTAGCCCGCCGGCTTTTTGTATGAGGTTCGTACACATGCCCGCTAGGTAAAGCAGGCATACTGGAGGGCAGGGCTTTGCGGACGGCGCCTTGCTTTACACGCCCTGCTACCCCCAGTAGACTTGAAGTTTCGGGGCGGGAGCTGTCGCGCACCGTGCGCGGACAGAAATAGACCAGGAACAACGACACGAGGAGATGGCATGGCGGCGGTTGAAGAGAAGGTTAAGCAGATCATTGTTGAGCAGCTGCAGGTGGACGAGGCAGAGGTAACGCCCAGCGCGTCGTTCCAGGAAGATCTTGGAGCAGACTCGCTCGACGTCGTTGAGCTCGTCATGCAGTTTGAAGAGGCATTTGATCTGGAGATCCCGGACGAAGACGCCGAGAAGATCAAGACCGTCAAGGACGCAACCGAGTACATCGAAAAGCACGCGAAAGGTGGCAAGTAGGTTTGCCCAGGGAGCAGCGGCGGGTTGTCATCACGGGTGTAGGCCTGATCTGCGCAGCCGGCAACACGGCTCCAGAAGTCTGGCAAAACCTGGTAGCCGGGCGTAGCGGCATCGGACCGATAACCGCGTTCGATACCGCTGGCTTCTCCGTTACCTTTGCCGGGGAAGTCAAGAACTTTGACCCTTTGCAGTTCATCGAGAAGAAGGAAGCGCGCAAGATGTCGCGCTTCATCCACCTCGGTGTAGCCGCTGCCGCGGAGGCGGTCGCCAGTTCCGGTCTCGCGATCACGGACGAGATCTCGGAGCGCGTCGGTGTTCACATCGGCTCCGGCATTGGTGGCTTCGACATCATCGAGCGCGAGCATGCGGCGTTTCTCCAGGGTGGCCAGCGCAAGATCTCTCCGTTCTTCATCCCGGCAACCATCGCCAACCTTGCTGCCGGGCATGTGTCAATCCGGCATAACGCCAAGGGGCCAAACCAGACGGCCTCGACCGCCTGCAGCTCTGGCGCGCACTCGATTGGCGACTCGTTCCGCATCATCGAGCGTGACGATGCCGACGTGATGATCGCAGGCGGCGCCGAAGCGGCGATCACACCCATGTCGGTGGGCGGCTTTGCTTCCATGCGCGCCCTGTCCACGCGCAACGATAACCCGGCCGGCGCCTGCCGCCCCTGGGATCAGGATCGCGACGGCTTTGTGGTTGGCGAAGGTGGCGGCATCCTGGTGATGGAAGCGCTGGAGTTCGCCCAGGCCCGGGGCGCCAAGATACTGGCCGAGATTGTTGGTTACGGGATGAGCGGCGACGCCTTCCACATCACCGGCATGGCGCCCGAAGGCGATGGCTGCCGGCGCGCCATGCAGGCTTCCCTGCGGAGCGCCGACTTACAGCCAGAGCAGATCGCCTACCTGAACGCGCACGCCACCGGCACACCGCTCGGCGACGTCAGTGAAAGTCAGGCGATTGGCAACCTGTTTGGTGAGCACGCCCGGAGCCACGCGCTGCGCGTAAGCTCGACCAAGTCAATGACCGGGCACCTGCTGGGCGGGGCCGGTGGACTGGAAGCAGGGATCACGGTGTACGCGCTGATGCACCAGGTGGCGCCACCCACAGTGAACCTGCATACCGCCGGCGACGGCTGCACCCTGAACTATGTCAGCCACGGCGCAGAGCAGCTGCCGATCGAATACGCGCTCTCGAACTCCTTCGGTTTCGGCGGCACCAATGCATCCCTGATCTTCCGGCGCTGGGTCGATTAGCCCGGGTTGACGCAAGCGAAAAGGGAGGGCCACTGGCCCTCCCTTTCGCGTTACGATCCTGGATCGGAAAGCCTCCGCTAGGTCAGCGCAGCCGTGGCTGTCGAGATGAGCATCATCACGAGGACCCATCCCAGCACCACCGTCGCTGCCCTACCGCGGCTCACCTTGGCCACAATCGCGCAGCCGATAATCAGGATCACCCACTGCCAGATCAGGAACAGATCGAGCCAGCTGAGCAGCGCAAGCAGTGCGTGCGGGACACTGGTGCCCTGCAGGTAAAAGGCAGGATTGCTGCCCAGCGCATTGTTGATCTGGAATGCCTCAGGGCTGAAACCCGGAAGGTAGAAAGTAAGGATGGAGAGAAGCGATTTGAGCGCCACCGGCAGGGATGAAAAGAAGTAGACGGCGATCAGTGGACCGAAGCGAGCCGAAGCACCCATGCTGAAGTTGAACGTGGCAAGCAGCAGGCCGGCGACGATGGCGCCCACCACCAGCGGAGCCAACACAGGACTGAGATAGGCAGTCACCTGCGTGATCCGCGCGATCACGGCAATCTGCGACTCCTGCTGCGCGGCCGGCAGCTGGTCGAACTTTCCCTGCTGCTTCGCCGAGGCGGCCAGGTTGGTCCTGGCTACGGTCTGCCAGCCCACCCGGCTGCCGATGCTGGCCACAAAGCCGAAGCCAATCAGCACCACGAGCAGGTATGGCAGCCACCAGCTGCGCCCGGCACCCAGCTGCTGAAAGGCACGCGACGGCGCCGTAAAGGTGAGGATGACTCGCTGCCAGGCGGTGGGCGAAGGCCCGGTGGCAACTGGCTGGCCATGGAGATTCGCGTCTATCGTTGTGCCCGGGTCGTTGTTGCTATTGGCCGAGATCATGAGCTCCCTCGCTTGGTGTCGTTGCCGAGGAGTGTAGGCAATTGCGCCCCTGCTGGCTACCGAAAACATTGCAGGGGAACCACTGCTCAGGCAGCCTGCTTCCAGCCGTAACAATCAGTCATCCCCCGGCGGCACTTTGGTGTCATCTCCGCTGCTATGGTGAGTGCGGGTGTGAAGCGTCACGGAGACACGATGCCATACATGAACGCGAGCCGTATCACTGCAGCACTCCTGTGCTGCGCCGCACTGTCACGCGGCAGCTTGCCCGCCGTCGCGCTGCCGTCTGGCCTGGCTTCCCTTGCACAGGCGGGTACCGAGGCCAGCTCCAGCGACACGCTTCCAGACGGTACGCCTGTGCACCTCAAGCTGACGCAGACAATCAGTTCAACCAGCGCTACGCCGGGGCAGCAGGCAGCACTCGCCGTGACCCAGGATGTGCTGGTGCGCGGCGTCACCGTGATCCCGAAAGGAACCGCGGTCATGGCGACGGTGATCGATGCAGAGCACAAGAAGGGCATCGGCCGCGGCGGCAAGCTTGACCTGGGCGTGAATAGCATTCGGCTGCTTGATCGCGAAAAAGCGGCACTGCGAGTCACGGCGGGCGGCGGAGAGCCAGGGGCGGGCTTCCTGATATTCCCCGGCGCGCCGTCTTTCTCCTTCAGCCATGCGAGAGATATCACGCTGACAGAAGGCCTGGAGTGCACCGTGTTCACCGACGGCGCGCTCAAGCTGGACCTCGACGCTTTCGCTGCACTTAGCGCCGCGACCAAGGGGTATGTTCCGGAAACGCAGCCGTAGAACCAGGCGAATGAATGCGCAGAGAGGGGACCGTCGAAGCGCCGCATACCGCCGGCGTTCTCCAGTCCCCTGGCTTGAAGAGCCCGCTCGCGGGGACTTACTTCTTCTCGGCCGGCTCCATCATGCTCTTGTGCATCGCGGACTGTACTGATTCCGGAACGATGCCCATCAGCGCACCCTCAAGCTTGGTCGTCAACGACTCTCCATACACATGCTCGTCGCCCGCGAACAGCGCTTTCAGGCCTTCATGCGCGACCTTGCCGGGATCGTTTGCCTTCTTGCCCTCGGTGCCTGCCTTGGTATCACCTGCACCCGAAGCATTGAAGAAGTTGGTGTCCGTCGGCCCGGGCTGCAGCGCAGTGACGGTCACTCCCGTATCCTTCAGCTCGCAGCGCAGATTCTTGGCCAGCATCAGGACAAACGCCTTCGATGCGCCGTAGACAGACTCACCCGGTGCGACCATCTCGCTCACGATCGACGCCGTGAAGAGAATGCGCCCGGACCCGCGAGCCACCATGTGCGGGACGACGTACTTGGCCATCTGCACGGTAGAGCCGCAGTTTACCGCCACGATCTCCAGCTCCTGCTCCAGGGATGTTCTTGTGAAATCCCCGCCCGCACCCAGTCCAGCATTGATGCATGCCACGTCCAGTGGACGACCCACAGCCTTGAATACGTCCCAGAGGTCCACGTTCGCCTGGAACTGGCTCAGGTCGCCAACGAACGGTGTCGCTTCCACGCCGAGCGCGCGCACATCGCTCGCTACCTTGGCGGTGAGGTCCTCTTCCTTGCCTGCCACGACCAGGTCGTAGCCATCCTTTGCCAGTTCGAGCGCCAGGTAGTACCCGATTCCGTTCGATGCTCCTGTCACTAATGCCAGTCCCTTGGAAGCCATATCTCTCCTTGATGTGTCGCCAGTGTTTGTCACTTGGACTTGCTGTCTGCGCCTTGCTTCTGATTTCTTGGATGCGAAAAGCCGCGGCCTGCCGCTAAGTCAGGCGGTTTGCTTCGGCTTTCGAAACGACGTGAAGACAAAGCCGGCACGCGCCGTGTAGTTACTCTGCCAGGTGCCATTCGGCAGGTGAGTCGCCACGTACTCGCCCGGGATCACCTGGAATGAAACTGCTTTGGTCAGCTTGAGGTTCACGCCGATGCCGCCTGCTGCTGCCGGGGTCCACTGCACCTGGCTCATCGCCGAGTTGCGGACACTGCCGCCCAGCGCGAAGGGATACACCTCGAGTCCCTTGACCTGCACCGTGTACGAGCCGCCACCAAGAAACGCATGCGTGTTGCCCGTCTGGTGCGCGTGGAAGTTATACACGTTGACAAAGTCACCCTGGGCCGACCAGTGTTTGGTGAGATGCCACTGCGGGACCCCGTACCAGCCCATCGTGTAGCTTGCGGTGCCGCTCGGTACGTTTGTGATATTGGTTTGCAGGTAGATAAAACCGGCGGCTACTGACAGCACAGGAACTGGCTTTTGTACGGCCGGCTGCACAGTCGATTGCACCGCCGGCCCGGGTGCAGACGGCAGAGGTGCGTTGCTCGCCAGCTGCTGCTGGGCCAGCAGGGGCGCGGCAAAGGATGCTGTCAGTGCGACAACAGAAAACATTTTGAACATGGGGGATGTTCCTGCAGTATCGCCGCGACCTGGCAGCGGTGCGACAGTCACTGGTTACTTTCCTGGGAGTGGGTTCTACCGGAGAGAGGGTGACCCGCGTGGAAAAGGTGGCAGTGTCACACGTTCTGGAATATCGCTGGACAGGAAGAGGTGGAGTGCGATGACTCGCACTCCACCTTTTCCCTCTCTGACTGTATGACAGCGAACAGAAAGACTTATGCCCGGTATATTTCGCACAGTTACTGCAGCAGCGGTGGTAGGTCGTCCTTCAGCTCTTCGGGTGGAATCACAACCGCGGCCGCGACCTTATCCTCCGGATCGAGGTTCAGCAGCTTGACGCCCTGGGTCGAGCGACCAGCAGCACGGATCGTCTTCGTATCGATGCGAATGATCTTGCCGTACTGCGAGATCACCATCAGCTCGGAGGTTTCATCAACCAGCTGAATCGCATTGACCTTGCCATTCTTAGTGCTGGTCTTCAGATTGATGACGCCCTTTCCGCCCCGCGTCTGCAGCCTGTAAGCGTCTACATCCGTGCGCTTGCCGAACCCGTTCGAGGTCACGGTCAGGATCAGCGAAGGCGTGTGTTCGCCGTCGTCGCCTGTGGTGCGCTCCGCCGGAGTTGCTGCCAGCCCGACCACGTAATCAGCCTTCTGCAGATCAATGCCGCGCACGCCGTAAGCCGGCCGGCCCATGGAGCGGACACCTTCTTCGCCGAAGCGAATTGCCAGCCCCTCATGCGTAGCGAGGAAAACAATCTGCTTGCCGTCCGTAATACGCACGCCGATCAGCTCATCGTCATCATCGATACCGATCGCGATAATGCCGCGCGACTGTACATTGCAGAAATCTCTCAGCGGCGTCTTCTTGACCGTTCCCTTACGGGTCGCGAAGAAGATGAACTTGCCGTCTTCCTCGAGATTGCGCACCGCAAGAATATTCCGCACCTGCTCGCCCGGCTGCAGGTTCAGCAGGCTGGCCATCGACTTACCGCGACCCGCCGCGCCGACATCAGGAATCTCGTAAATCTTGAGCCAGTACATGCGGCCCGTGTTGGTGAAGCACAGCAGAAACGCATGGGTTGAATTCACGATCAGCTGCTGCACGAAATCTTCTTCGCGCGTCTTCATGCCGATACGTCCCACACCGCCGCGGCGCTGCTGCCGATAGATCGAGATCGGCGTCCGCTTGAGATAGGACGAATGAGAAACGGTCACCGCGACCTGCTCATCGGCGATCAGGTCTTCCAGCTGCAGTTCTGCAGTTTCATCCAGGATGTGGGTGCGGCGTGCATCCCCATACTGGTCGCGCACCGCTTCCAGTTCCTTGACGATGACCGCGCGCAGCTTGGGCTCGCTTGAAAGAATCGACTCAAACTCGGCGATGTTCGCGCGTACCTGGCGCAGCTCGTTCAATAACTCGTCGATCGAGATCTGGGTCAGGCGATAGAGCTGCAGTTCGAGGATTGCGTCGATCTGGCGATAACTCAGCACCAGGGTGGCGGGCAGGATCGTAATGCCGTCGTTGAGGTACTTCGCCGGATCGAGCGTCACGCCTTCGATCGTGTTTCCACGAACGGTAATGGTGCGTCCCGAAAAGAACTGGAAGAGGTTCTCGCGGGCATCCGCGCGGGACGAAGAACCGCGAATCGTGCGGATCACATTGTCCAGGTGATCGAGCGCGATCTGGTATCCCAGCAGGATATGTTCGCGCTCGCGCGCCTTGCGCAGCTGGAACGCGGTTCGCCGGCGCACCACGTCCACGCGGTGATCGATAAAGTGGTGGATTGCTTCATGCAGCGGCAGTTCACGCGGCTGATTATTCACGACCGCGAGGAAAATCATGGAGAAGCTTTCCTGCATCTGCGTGTGCTTGTACAGCTGGTTCAGCACGATCTGCGACTCGACTCCACGCTTGAGCTCAATCACGATGCGCATACCATCGCGATCGCTCTCATCGCGTACGTCGCTGATGTCGTCGACAACCTTCTCGTGCACCAGTTCCGCGATACGCTCGATGAGCTTCGACTTATTCACCTGGTACGGAATCTCAGTGACGATGATCGCCTGGCGTCCGCCGGAGATTGCCTCGGTGCCCACCTTGGCGCGCATCAGGAAGCGGCCGCGCCCGGTGCGGTAGGCATTCGGAATACCGGTCTTGCCATAGATAAAGCCGCCGGTCGGGAAGTCCGGTCCCTGCACATGCTCGAGCACTTCGGCGAGGCCGCCTTCGGGATTGTTGACCAGGGCAATGGTCGCGTTCACAACTTCCGTCAAATTGTGCGGGGGAATGTTCGTCGCCATGCCCACTGCAATGCCGTTCGAGCCATTGATGATGAGGTTGGGAATACGTGCGGGGAGAACCGCGGGCTCAAGCGTCGACTCGTCGTAATTCGGCACGAAGTCCACTGTTTCCATGTCGATGTCCGCCAGCATTTCGCTGGTGATCTTCGCCATCTTGGCCTCGGTATACCGCATGGCCGCCGGCGGGTCGCCATCAATCGAACCGAAGTTGCCCTGGCCATCGACCAGCGGGTAGCGCAGGCTGAACGGCTGGGCCAGGCGCACCATCGTGTCGTAGATCGACGCGTCGCCATGCGGGTGATAGTTGCCCATCACGTGGCCTACCACCTTGGCGCACTTGGTGTACTTCTTGTTGGGCTGCAGGCCCATGTCATGCATGCCGTACAACACGCGCCGATGCACCGGCTTCAGGCCGTCGCGAACCTCGGGCAGC
>CAXTEW010000010.1:0-22167 GCA_964243175.1 uncultured Acidobacteriaceae bacterium | reverse complement strand
AAGGAGGGATCGCAAGGAGGCATTCGGGTCGATACCTGCAGCCACCCGTCGCGATGTCTTGGAGTAGATGCCTGCTCTCTTACCACGCGCAGAGCAAAGCATCGCGCAGCTTGTGGGAAACCCAAGCTTGCTGGAATCCCAGACCTGCAAGGCCGCCCCGCGCCCGCGCCGCGCCGCTCATCTCACATCGCATCCACACGGGGGATGCTCCTCGTTGCGTTGCAGGATTGCGCATGGCCTTGTACCATCGGGATTGGCCGGAACGCCCCAACCCTGGGGCCGAAGCCTGTACCGCGCGGCGGCGTAGCTCAGATGGTTAGAGCGACGGACTCATAACCCGTAGGTCGATGGTTCGATTCCATTCGCCGCCACCACACTTTCTTTCTCATCCCACCGATGCGCCAGGTAACCGTCGCGGGTACCCTGCGACGCGCTGCGGTGTTACCCTCAGCCGAAGCCTGCTGCCATTGCAGCGGCGAAAGGGGTCCCCGTGCGTTCCTGGCCTGCAATCCTGTTCTTCGGCGCTACTTCCGCAGTCTCGCTCGCGCAGGGTGCCGCTTCATCGTCCGCCGGCGCTGCGCCCTCGTCACTGGTCAATGTCACGGATGCGCGGTTCTCGGCAGGCTGTAACGGCGCCGCCGACCCGCTTGGCCACCGCGACTCTACCTGCGCGGTTCGCGCGGCGCTGCACTACGCCGAAGGCGCCGGGCTGCCCGGCGCTGGCTACCCCGTCCTTTATTTTCCGCACGGCGTCTACCGCGTCGCGGGCCAGGGCTTCACCTCCGCGCTCACCATTACCAAGGCCATCAGCATCCAGGGCGATGGCGCGCCGAGCACGGTGATCCTTAACACCAGTCCTCATGCCGCAACGCTCACCTACCTGCAGGCCGGGGATTGCAGCAGGAAGCCGGGGCCCTGCCCGCTGACTGTGCAGGGGCTGACCTTTGCCGGGCAGGGTAGCAGCACCGACGGCGGGCTGATCGAGATCGACAGCAGCAATACCGGGTCCATGCGCAACGTGGTGCTGACCGAGACCGGCGGCGTCGCGCTCAACCTGCAGGGCTCGAGCGAGCGCTGGTACTTCTCCGACATGGAGATCATGAAGGCGCGATGGCCCGTGCTACTCGAAGGGGACACCAACGAGACCTACTTCGACCGCGTGAATGTGCTCGAGGGCGGGGAAGCCGGCGATTACTGCTACAGCATCAACTGCCCGGGTGGCAAGCGGATCGAGAGTGGCGTGTGGCGGCCGGATCCACACTCGGCCGTGTTCCTCGATGGCGACAACGTGCACTGGATGAACTCGTCGATCAAGAGCACGGAAGCGATCGGTGGCATACGCCTGGCGACGACCACCTCCTCGCTGACGCATAGCTATGTCGAGGGTTATCCCTGGGGCGGGCAGCCGCGGACGAACCATGCAGTTGCCGCGCCGGGCAAGAGCGAGCTGGGCCACCTGACATCGGCGATCAGCGCCTCAACGCTCGATTTCCCCGTCGATGACGCCGCCTGGCAGCCCCTCTACATCAATGACCCCGCGCAGGCCCGCATCAACGGGACCCACAGCTACGTGACTGCTTACGCAATATATCCCGCAGACTACGTGGTGAACAGCCGCGAACCCAGCCGTGCCGCGCCGGGCATCACCCGCGGCACCATGGAGTGGGTGCAGGCTGGTGCTTTTTCTGGCGACGGCCAGGCGCACCTGCTCAACCGGGGCAAGCAGCCGGTGGCCTGGCCTGCCGGCTCTGTGATTGAGCAGGCAGCGGCAAACAGCTATGGCGTTCTGCGGCTGGAGGAGAACCACTTCAACTCCCTGGGTGCCGATTTCAGCCGCTACCAGTCCGGTTGCTCAGATACAGCGCAGCAGCGGAACTGGGTGAGCTCGCCCTCCGAGCTATGCGCCGAAATCATTGCCGGCCTGGTCCCGGATGGCTACGCGACTCCCTTTCCGACGCAGGATTACGTCCACAACAGCTTCACGCTGGATGTGGTCGGCAACTCCATCTACACCGGTGGAGCGGAGAAGGATGGGGAAGGCTGGATCAAGATCCCGGGCAACGCGACGGTTGAGATTGATGAAGGCAATGAGCCGTTGCGCAGCTTTGTCGACGCCGGCACGGCGCTGCACAGCTACAGCAACGGGGTGACACGGCTGCAACTGGTGACCTGGCCCGGAGCTGCGGGCGGGCGCCCGGCTTCTGCCCTGGGATACGTGGTCGATGCCTCGGCCGGGGTCCGGTTCTCACCCCAGGAGGGCTTCTACGAGGCTGATGTGATGCATGACGGCGCGCTCGCTCACCAGTACCTGGGTACGCACTGCTCCTACAACACGCCGAGCAACAGCGCTGCACCAGACCACCGGGTGTGCGAGGGAGCCAGTGGACTCGAGGCGGCTACACTGAGCGGCGGCCGCTGGGGAGCAGCGGCGGGTCCGTCGGCGGCGCCCCCGACGGCGGCGGCGCAGAACCCGGTCAAGTTTGTCATGCGCGACTGGCAGGTCAATCGGCTGGCGGCGCGCGGGCAGGACGGCGACTGCCAGTCGCGGGAGGATGCAACTGGCAGTGTGCGCTTCAGCATGGCAGCGGATGCCACGCTGATCGTGAACCTGGCTCCGAACCCGGGCGCGCAGATCGCGGCAACCGGCGTTGTCGAGAGCGATGGCGCCCGCATTGCGGTGCGCTTGTGCAACACGGGGAACACGCCCGTGCAGTGGGAGACGCCGCCCATGGTGACCCTGACCCAGCTGCCGTGAACCCTGTCACGCTCGTGGGGACGGGCGTGCGGCGCCGGGCCGTGCCAACCACCGGAAGAGTGGTGCGCCCCAGGTGCCGACCGCCAGCAGGGCGCCAAACAGCACCACGGCGTCGATGCTCTCCCGCCCCTGCCGCGACCAGTAAGCCGCCGCGTCGAGGTTGAGCCACAGCGCGAACTCATCGAGCGTGAGCGCAGCGCCTACGCCGTAGCTGAGCGCGAGCAGCCGCCCGACAAAGATCGAAGATGGGCTGTCGCCAGTGCCAGCCTCCGCCAGCTCGGCGTAGCCGGTGATGAGCAGCAGCAGGATGCCCCATACCAGGTGGTGAATATGGCGACCACCCATCTCGACATAGCCGAAAGGGCCGATATGGTGGGTGATGGAGGCGACCAGCAGCCGCACCGCCAGAAACGTGATGAAGAAGGAGACCGACGCAAGGAAGAGCCGCCGCTGCGGGCGATCCGGGATCTGCCGGTGCACGATGCCACCGAGCTTTGTCCGATGAAGAACGACCAGGATGATGCACGTGGTGAGCGCAGCGAAGAGCAGCAGGATCCAGGAGCCGGCTAAATGCATAGGCAAGGATACCCGCGGGGTACAAAATGCCGGGCCGGCCGCGCCCCGGCGGTCACTGGCGTGACATTTTGTGTGCAGGTCAGGAGCTTGCGTCCAGCAGGAAGACAGGGTCGCCGCGCCGGATGCACCCTGGAATAACTGCCGCGGCGTAGATGCCTGCGCGGCCCTGGTGCCGATCCGCCATGAGCTTCATCAGTGTGGGCGCGGCCTCGCCGGTCACGGGGTCTATGGTGATGACGCGGCAGCGGGGCGTGCGCTCCTTAATCAGCAGGGTCGTCTGGTTGCCGATCCGGAGCCTGCACCCTGCGAAAGCGTCTTCGGGAAACCCGGCAGCCAGACCCGGGAGATCAAGCAGCAGGTTCGCGCGGAACCGGTCTGAGTCGACGGGGAAGCCGGCCTCCCCACTCAACTGCTGGAGAGTTTGCCGGCTCATCAGCGAGATGGGCCGGCACTCCGCGTGTGGCCTGTCGCTGGTGCGAAGCCACATGGCCGGCGGTGCGACGCCACACTGCAGTGCACCAATCAGCCGGGGATCGTCAGCACGGAAGCACCTGCCATCTGGCATGGTTACTTCTACCCCGATGCCGCCACTGGACGACTGCGGAAGCAGGCGCGCCCGGCAGCAAAGTTGCGCGGCCCGCTCTGCTCCGCGCAGCAGCGGCTTGCCCTTCGGTGCACCAGCGCTCTCAAAGGCCAGCAGCCGGTCGCCTGCGATGCCGTTTACCCCGGCAAACAGCGTTGCGGCCTGCTCGCCACCCATGCTCTTTACCGGGTAGCGCCAGAGTGCGTCGATGTGCCCGACCAGCTGCATGAGAGTAAGCGTAGACCGGGCAGCAGGCCTGGTTCCATTGGTGTGGTAGCGGAGCGGTGGCAGAACTTGGAGCAGGAGTATGATCTTACCCAGATCAGCGCCTGTAAATTCACCAGCCGCGTGACCCCGGACCCATGCCCAAGAAGCTCCAGAGCAGTATCTTCACCCTTTCCGTCGTTCTCGCTCTCGTGGTCCTGATGGGCGGCTTCCTTCCCGCCAGTGTGCGGGCAGGCGGTTTTTCGCAGACCGATAACGCGTACAAGCAGATGGGCGTGTATGAAGAGGTTCTGCGCAAGATCCAGAACTTCTACGTGGTGCAGCCAAGCCTCCCGGCAGTCACCAACGGGGCGCTTCACGGCCTGCTGGAGTCGCTCGACTCGGACTCGAGCTACCTGACGCCCGAGGAGTACAAGGCGTACAAGGCCGAAGCCGCGGCGAAATCCGTAGCGGGGAATGCTGAGCAGGTCGGGCTTCACATCAGCAAGCGTTACGGCTACGCAACCATCGTCTCTGTAATGCCGGGCAGCCCGGCTGACAAGCAGGGGATCCAGGATGGGGACGTCGTCGAGGCGATCGATGGCAAATCGACGCACGACCTGTCCCTGGCCATGATCCGCCTGTCGCTCGAAGGAAAGGCGGGCACCAGCGTCTCGCTGGACCTGATCGTACCCGGCAAGGATGACCCGGTGACCAGGAAGCTGACGCGTGCCGCGTTTACCCCGCCTGCCCTGGCGACCCAGCCCTACGACGGCAATACGATCCTTTATCTAAAGCCCACGGTGCTGACCCGGGAGCGGGTGACCGAGCTGGAAGCACAGCTGAAGGGCATGAGCAAGGCTGGCAACAAGAAGGTCCTGCTGGACCTGCGTGATGTTTCCTCCGGCGATGAGCTGCAGGGTGTGCGACTGGCGAATGCCTTTGTGCAGAGTGGAACGCTTGCGAGCTTGAGCGGCCAGAAGTTCCAGAATGAGACCTTCGCGGCAGACCCGGCGAGGTTTGTGACCTCGGCGCCGCTGGTCATACTCACGAACCACGGCACGGCTGGTGCCGCGGAAATCGTGGCGGCCGCGGTGCTGGCTGCCAAGCGCGGGGATGTGGTCGGGGACCGCACTTTCGGCGAGGGCACGGTCCAGAAGACGATCGATCTGCCGGATGGTTCGGCAGTGTTGCTGGCTGTGGCCAAGTACAACGCCCCGGACGGCAAGCCGATCCAGGAGAACGCGGTCAAGCCGAATGTGCCGGTCAGCCTCAGCATCGACCAGTTCCTGGCGGAGCAGGATGAAACCGCCGCGGCCCCCTCACACCCCCGGGTGGACGACCAGTTGAACAAGGCACTGGACGTGCTGAAGGCGAAGCAAAGCTGAGCGCCGGTCCGCCGGTGGAGCACCGCACCGGGCCAGGCCGCCGGCCCCGGGTTGCCGCGCCAGAAGCCGCCCCGGCTTTGACGGCCGCAGTGCGGCGAGCGCAGCAGCGAGAGCGGGACCGCCGCCGCAGGCTGCGCCGCATCGGCTTCTTCGCCCTGTGTGTGCTGGCTGCTGCTGCTGGCTCCCTCGGCGGGCTGGTGCTGGTCGACTCGGTGGACCTGCCCGAGGTCGCGGAACTCGAGCACTATAAGCCGTCAACCACTACCGAACTCTTCGATGTGCATGGCGAGCCAATCGGATCGTTCGCCCTGCAGCGCCGCGTGGTTGTAAGTTACGACGCTTTTGCGCCCGTGCTCCGCGATGCCGTTATCTCGATCGAAGACAAGGGGTTTGAAAGCCACTTCGGCGTGAATGTTTTCCGCGTCATTGGTGCGGCCTACCATGATCTGCGGTCGAAAGGCAGGGCCCAGGGCGCTTCCACCCTGACCATGCAGCTGGCTCGCAACCTCTTTCTTTCTGACGAGCGCACCGCGGGCCGCAAGCTGCAGGAGACCTTGCTCTCCATCCAGATCGAGCGCACCTTCACCAAGCCCCAGATCTTCACCATGTACGCTAACCAGATTTACCTCGGCCACGGTATCTACGGTTTCGAGGCTGGAGCGGAGTTTTACTACAGCAAGCACGCCAGCGAGCTGCTGCTGCAGGAAGCAGCCCTGCTCGCCGGGCTGCCCAAGGGACCTGAGGAGTTTTCGCCGACCGCGCACCCGGAGCGGGCGCTGCGGCGGCGCAACCAGGTCATCGCCGCGCTGCTCAGCGATCACCGGATCACCCGTGACGAGGCCGCGTCTGCATCGGCTATGCCGCTTGGGCTGCACCTGCAGGCGCCGGCCAACACCGAGGCTCCCTGGTTTGTGGAAGACGTGCGGCAGCAGCTGGAGCGCCAGCTGGGGGTCGACGTGGCACACGGCGCTGGCCTGCGGGTGTACACCACCCTCGACATGGGCCTGCAGCGTGCCGCAAACCGCGCTGTCGCCGACGGGCTCGCCGCGTATGAGCGCCGCCAGGGCTGGCGCGGACGCCTGGTCAACCTCAATGCCGAGCATGTGGATGGAGCCTCCTTTCGGCATCCAGACTGGGCCATTCCCCCGGCGGCCGGCGCGTATGTCCATGCCGTAGTCGAGTCCACCGCCGGTGGGCAAGTGCAGGCCCGCATCGGTGGTGCGCAGGACGTGCTGCTCGCCCCCGCGGACTGGGCGTGGACGGGCCACCACGCGGCCGGCGAGTTTCTCCGGGCAGGGGATGTGATCCTGGTGAAACTGGCAGCCAGGGATGCGCGCGGCTGGCATGCCAGCCTTGAAGAAGACACCGGTGCCCAGGCTGCGGTGCTGGCTATCGATAATGCCACCGGCGACGTGCTCGCCATGGTCGGCGGACGCGATTTCGCGCTGTCCCAGTACAACCGCGCGCTTGAAGCCGAGCGGCAGGTCGGCTCCTCGTTCAAGCCCTACGTGTACACGGCAGCCGTGGAGGCAGGTGCCACGCCGGAGCAGCACATCCTGGATGTGCCCACAACGTTCGGCAGCTACACGCCGCGGGACTTCGAGGGCAACACGCTGGGGGACATCACGCTGGAACACGCCTTCGCTGACTCGCGCAACATCCCGGCCGTCCGGCTGGCCGCGCAGGTGGGCATGGCGCAGGTGGCAGCAGTCGCACACCGCTTCGGCATCACCAGCCACATTCCGGAGTACCTCCCGGTGGCGCTCGGCGCTGTGGAGATCACGCTGCGCGAACAGGTGGCTGCCTACTCGGCGTTCCCGAACGACGGCATGCGTGTAAGCCCGCGCTTTCTCCGCAAGGTGACTGACGCGGACGGTGTACCCGCAGACGACGGTACGGAGAATGGTTCAGCCACTCCCGGCCGCGGCGCTGCCGCCGTGATCACGCCCAGGACAGCACGCACCATGGTCCGCTTTCTACGCGCCGTCACCGCGCCAGGTGGCACTGCTGCCGAGGCTCAAACCCTCGATCGCCCGGTCGCAGGAAAGACCGGGACTACAAGTAGCTCGACAGATGCCTGGTTCCTGGGTTTCTCGCCCTCGGTCACCTGCGGCGTCTGGGTTGGATATGACAATCGCACGCCACTCGGCGACGGAGAGACCGGTGGCAAGACCGCCTTGCCGATCTGGATGGAGGTCATGCGGGAAGCCGACCTTGCGCACCCCGGTGAGACCTTCCCGGTGCAGTAAGCTCTTCGCCCTGTGAGTAAAAAGCCGCCTGCCGCGCACGCGGTCTACAGCTTGATACCTTATAGGCATGAGCGAGCAAACCGCGCCACGCGTCGTCCTGTACAGCCAGCCCGGCTGCGCCCCCTGCTTTGCCGCTCGCCGCTTCCTGATGAGCCGCAGCATCGCCTTTGATTATCGCGACGTGCAGGCCGATCCACAGGCCTTTCGCGAACTGATGGATGCCGGCAGCCGCTCGACCCCCACCATTGTCGTCGGGACCGAGGTCATGATCGGCTTCGATCCGGTCCGCCTCGACGCCATGCTCAAGGCGCCCGCAGACGCCGCACAGGAGACCGCCCGCTAGATGCTGACCGGCCGCATGCGGTCTGGATACACCGCCTGGCTGACCCTGGCGGTGATGCTGCTGATCGTGGCCAGTGCCGCGGATTACGCCATCTTTGTTTACAGGCAGCGCCATGGCGACGTGCTTTCTTTTACGACGGTGCGGCAGTTTGTCGCGACCCCGCTCAAGAACGGCCGCTACGAGTACAACTATCTCGGCACCATGGATATAGCCTGCGTCCAGGCCTTTTTGCCGCATCAGAAGATGTCGCCCTGCTGGTGGGTCGTCATCCATCATGATCACTGGGAATAAATGATCTGGCTGCCGCACGGGCAGGTCCAGGCAAGGACAGCCCTAAATCGTGTCCCACAGACTCGCACCCACAACCGAGGAGAAGCGCCCATGCCCCGATCGTTCATGCTGCGCAGCAGTTTCGCAGGACTATTTCTGATGTCGCTTGGCCTGTGCTGCGCCGGCGGCGCACCAGCGCAGGAGAAAACAGATGGCCCCCAACCGACACAGCACGAGTACATCATCCAGGGCTTCCGCACCGAGAGCGGGGCGGTCCTGCCCCAGGCGAAGATCGTCTATGGCACGTACGGACACCTCAATGCCGCCGGCGACAATGCTGTTCTGCTGCCCTCGCACTACATGGCAGACATGCATGGATACGGCTGGCTAATCGGGCCTGGCAAGGCGCTCGATCCGGACAAACTCTTCCTCGTCACCAGCGAACTCTTCGGCAATGGCCGCTCCTCGTCGCCCAGCAACACTCCCGAGCCGCTGCATGGTCCGCGCTTTCCCGTGATGACGATCCGGGATAATGTTGAAGCGGTACATGAACTGTTGACCAGCGAGCTGCATGTGAAGCATCTGCAAGCGGTCATCGGCTTCTCCATGGGTGCGCAGCAGGCTTTCCAGTGGGCCGTCAGCTACCCCGACTACATGGGCCGGATCATCGCGACCTCGGGTACGGCCAAAACCTACGGGCATGGCATCGTGCGGAACGAAGGCCAGATCGCCGCCATCGAGGCAGACCAGACCTTCAACAAGGGCGACTACACAGCACAGCCTGCCAAAGGGCTCGAGGCGTTCAACCTGATGTGGACTGGCTGGCTCTACTCTGAGCAGTGGTGGCATGAAGAACTCTGGAAGACAGACGAGCCGAAGGGCACGACGCTGCAGCAGGTCATCGATAAGTACCGCACCCACTTCATTCCCAATGCCGATGCCAACAACCTGATCCTGCAGCTGCGGACATGGGAAAGCAATGATGTCGGCAACACGAAGCCGTTCCATGGCGACGTGGAAGCCGCGCTGCGCTCAATCAAGGTGCCCGTGCTCTACATGCCTTCTGCCACTGACCTTTACTTCCCGGTGACGGATGCGCGGTACGAGGCGCAGTTCATCCGGCACTGCACCCTGCTGCCAATCCCATCCCTCTGGGGTCATCCGGCGGGCGCTGGCGCCAGCCCTGCAGATAAAGCATTCCTCAACAAACACGTCGCTGCCTTCATGGCAGGACAGCCAGCAGGGGACTAGGCGCATCGTTATGGGTGAGCGCCGTGCAGGTAAGCACGGCGTTCCTCCGAGGACAGATGAAACCTTCCGTGCTCCTCACGCTGCTGAAGCACAGCTTCAATGACTGGAATGACGACAATGCGCAACGCCTGGGCGCAGCGCTCGCGTTTTACACGCTGTTGTCTATTTCACCGCTGGTCATCCTTACCGTGGCGATTGTTTCGCTTGTCTTTGACCGCTCCCACGCACAGAACCACCTTCTCGACCAGGTGCAGTCGCTGGTCGGTTCTGCAGGCCGCGACGCAGTGCAGTCGATGCTGGCCAGCGGCCAGAAGGCGTCATCCGGGATTTTCGCCACCATTGTTGGCGTGCTGACGCTTGCTTTCGGCGCGACCAGCGTCTTCGGCGAGTTGCGGTCTGCTCTCAATACCATCTGGGAAGCCAAGGCTGGTGACGAATCGGGCCTATGGAACCTGCTGCGGGAGCGCGTTTTCTCGATCGGCATGGTGGTGAGCGTCGGCTTTGTACTGCTGGTATCACTACTGGTCAGCGCCGGGCTCTCCGCGATGACCAAGTTCTTCAGCGGACTGCTGCCGATGCCGGGCTTTGTTCTCTGGCTGATCAACTTCGCCCTCTCGTTTTTTGGCATAGCGCTGGTACTGGGCCTCGTCCTCAAATATGTGCCGGAAACCAAGGTCGAGTGGCGGGACGTACGGGTCGGTGCGCTGGCAACTGCCTTCCTTTTCTCCGTCGGCAAGGCGCTCCTGGGGCTCTACCTGGGCAAGGCCAGCCCGGGATCGGCTTACGGCGCTGCCGGGTCAACGGTAGTGCTGGTCGTGTGGGTTTACTACTCGGCGCAGATCTTCTTCTTCGGTGCTGAATTCACACACGTGTACTCGCTGTATCGGCGGGGCGAGTTGAAAGATGTGCCGGCGGCGCCGGGAGCGTCCTCACCGGCTGCCGCCTAGCTCCGCCTGGATTGCCCCGCGGCAGGAACCCCACCCTGCCGCAATCGATGGTGGCGTTACCATGCTGCTTCCCACCTGCCCGCGCAAGGCGCTATGATCGTGCCGCCCTGGGATCGAGGCTTTTTGATCCAGGTCGCCGATTCTGCCATCAGGAGTGCCTGCCTTGCCTATTCTTCGACCGACTATCCTGGCGCTCGCAGCCTTGCCGCTGCTCGCCTCCGCCTTGTCTCTTGCCGCTCAGGTGCCCGCATCGGCTTCCGGCCTGGGCCAGTTCACCGGGCAGAGTGATCTCGGCATCATCCTGCACCCGGGCGAGGCACGGTACGATGCCGCCGGTGATGCCTACACGGTAGCTGGCAGTGGGGACAACACCTGGTTCAAGGCCGACGATCTCCACTATGTCTGGAAAAAGGTGGAAGGCGACATGACGCTCAGCGCCAACATCGCGTTCCTCGGCGCTACCGGCAACGCCCATCGCAAGGCCATGCTCATGATTCGGCAAAGCCTGGCGCCGGAATCCGCCTATGTCGACGTCGCCCGCCACGGGGATGGGCTGACCTCCCTGCAGTACCGGGGCTCGACGGGCGACGTCACCCGTGAGATCGAGACCAATGCCTCCGCGCCGCCGCTGGTCCGCATCACCAGGCGCGGCGACTTCTTTTATGTCTCCTATGCGCAGGCAGATGGCAGGTGGCACAACTCCGGCGCTGCCATGAAGCTGCCCATGCAGGGGCCGTTCTACGTCGGTCTCGGTGTCTGCTCGCACGACAAGAACATCACCGAACGCGCGGTCTTCTCGCACGTTCAGCTACGAACCGCCGACGCCGGGGCAGCCAAGCCGCGTCTCTACAGCACGCTTGAGATCGTACCTATTGCCTCCACCGACCGCCGCATCGTCTACTCGGCGCCCGCCCACTTTGAGGCGCCCAACTGGATCCATGATCTTTCGGGTTACCTGATCAACGAGGATGGGCACCTGGAGCGGGTCAACGTGACTGGCGGCATCCCGGTGCATGGCACGACGCCGGTTCCGGGCAGTGCGCCCGTGCCCGTCGATACCGGCGGCGTGAGCCATCTGAATAGCGCCCATGGGCTGACAGCCGATGGTTCGCAGCTTGCGTTTTCCGCCAGCAGCAGCAGTGGCGGCTCCGGGGTGTACACCATGGCGCTGGCGGGCGGGGCTCCCAAACCGGTCACGACCCACGGCGCGGCTTACTGGCACGGCTGGTCTCCGGATGCGCAGACGATCGCCTTCACCAGCGAGCGCGGCGGCGATGCAGAAATCTACACGGTCCCTGCGGGTGGGGGCACGGAAACGCGGCTTACCACTGCGAAAGGAGTCGATGATGGGCCGGAGTACTCCCCCGACGGCAAGTACATCTACTTCAACTCGGAGCGGACCGGGCACATGCAGATCTGGAGAATGCGCCCGGATGGCAGCGCGCCGGAGCAGGTCACCCATGATGAGACCAGCGACTGGTCTCCGCATCCCTCGCCCGATGGCAAGTGGATCGTCTTCCTGGCGTACGAGCCCGGCCTCACCGGTCACCCCGCCAACCAGGATGTGACACTGCGCCTGATGTCGGTTGCCGATGGCAAGGTCACCCTGCTGGCGAAGCTCTTTGGCGGGCAGGGAACGATCGACGCACCGTCCTGGTCGCCTGACAGCACGCATGTCGCGTTCGTCAGCTATGCCCTGGTACCGCCCGAAGCCGATGGCCAGTAGCCGCTCTGTGCCGTTCTGAACAAACAACACCCGCCACGAAGTGGCTGCCAGCCGCACAGGCGTCTACCAAAAAGAAATGGCTCCCTGCTTCCAGGGAGCCATTTCCTTTTGCCTAGCGTTACTTGCGGGCCGCCAGCTCCTGCTCATGCAGCTCCGGCGCTTCTGTATCCAGGATGGCCGCTTCCGCGCTCCGCAATCCAAGATCATCGTCTTCGTCGTCTGCCTTCTTCTCGTGGTACTCCTGCTCGGTATTGATCTTCCACAGGTTGGTCTTATCCATGTTGCCGGCGATGATGTTATCGACCGACTGCATGGCGGTCAGCATGGAGTGGTCCTGGTTGTTGTACTTGTGCATGCCATTGCGGCCGACCAGGAACAGGTTCTCAAACCGGTCCATGTAGCGGATGATCTCGTCAAACCGGTCATACGTACCGAAATACGCCGGGTAAGTCTTGGGTACGCGGAAGACACAGGAGTCGCGTACTTCATCGGCCCGCAGGATCCCGATCTTGGCTATTTCTGCAATCGCAAATGCCGCGATCTCGGCATCCGGCATATTCCATAGCGGATCGGTGTCGTAGCAGAAGTATTCGAGACCGACCCAAATCTTGGTCGGGTCGGCGACCAGGTACGGGCTCCAGTTATTGAAGATCTGCAGCCGCCCAACGAGGACATCCGGCTCCTGGATATAGATCCACGTGTCTTTGAGCGGGGAGCCATCTGGTTCCGTGACCAGCAGGCGGTCGACCAGCAGGCCCACGGTGATGAAGTCCCGGTAGACCAGTCCATCCGAGATGGCCTGGATATCGGCGGGGACCGGAGTCTCGATGACCCGCAGCAGCTCACGAATCGGCATCGTCGAGAAAAAGTAGTCCCCCTTGACCGTGACCAGCTCCCCAGTCGCGGTGCGTGCTTCGATCGCGGTGATGCGGTCGACTCCGTCGGTGCCCGTCTCCACATGGAGATTGGTCGCCTTCCATCCCATGCGTACTTCGCCGCCCTGCGCCTGGACCAGGTCTGCGACATGCTCCCACAGCTGGCCTGGACCGAACTTGGGGTACAGAAACTGCTCGATCAGCGAGGTTTCGGTGTTCTTCTGCGCGATGTCTGCTCTTGCCGTGCCAGGCGCCTTTCCCTTACGCGTGAGCGCCTTCTTCAAGAAGTGCACAACAGCGGTGCGTAGCGAGAGACCCTTGATCCTCTGCGCTCCCCAGGCAGCCGAAATCTGCTCACAGGGCACGCCCCATACCTTCTCGGTGTAGCTCTTGAAGAAGGTGAGGTAGAGCTCGCTGCCGAAGCGATTGATCAGGAAGTCCTCAAGAGTGTTCTCCTGCTTGCGCGGGAACAAACGGGCCTTGACATAGGAGAAGCCGATCTTGAGGGTGCGTAGTGCGCCCAGCCGGCCGAGTGTCGAGCCGGAGAGCGAAAGCGGATAGTCAAAGAAGGAGCGCAGGAAATAGATACGGCTTTTGCGTGGACGGACCAGCATCACGCAGTCCGGGTCGGCCTCGCCCGCCGCACTGTCGGATGCTGCTGCCGCGTGAGCGTCTACCGGGCCTGTGCGTGGTGCCGAGCGTACGATCCTCTGCTGGTTCTGATACTTGATCGCGAAATCGCCGTCCGCATTCTCGCCCACGATCGGCATCAGCGAGGTCCACCAGTCCATTACCCGGTCAGACTTCGAGAAGAACCGGTGCCCGCCAATATCGATGCGATTGCCCTTGTAACGGATGGTGCAGGAAATGCCTCCGATGCGGTCGCTGGCCTCGAGAACGATGGGCTGGATAGAAGAGCGGCGGCAGAACTCGAGCGCAGCGGTTAAGCCGGCGGGTCCTGCCCCGATAATGATGGCGGTTTTGTCTTGTGCTGGCACGTTGAACCCTTCGCGCTACCCTCTGCGGGGAGCGACCTGATCGAACACGCCGCTCGCGCGACGGGATCTTGCACGACTCTTGCACGACTGGGGAAGCCTACAGGTAAGATGCAGCACACGTCCACAACCCGGCCCGACACCCGAACCTTCGTTCCCATCCTATAGGATCCCTCCCCGGGTGCCCGAGCCCGGGTCACCCCGGGGAGGATGCGACCGGCTGCCTGCCAGACCGCTGCGCCGGCGTCCGGTAGCGGTCAGTGAGCAGCAGCCGCGGACTTGGCGGGCTTGACCTTCTTGAACAGCCAGACCACGCCCACGTTCAGGAAGCAGATCAAGGCCAGCCAGCGAAACACATCGACGAATGCCCAGAGCAGGGCCTGGGCGCCCAGCTGGGAGTAAACCTGCGATTGGGCAGCGCCGGCTGCATTGGGTGCGGTCGTCTGGTGGGACAAAAAGCCGCGTACCGCACCGAGTTGTTGCTGGAAGGCCGCGCCGGACTGGGGCACGTAGTTGAGGATTTCGTTCTGGTGTACATCACTGCGGCGCGTCAGCAGCGTCGATGCCAGGGAGATGCCCACCGAGCCGCCGATATTGCGCAGGAGGTTGAAGATGCCGCTGGCGTTGCCGATCGCGCCATTGGGCAATGTGCCGTAGGAAACAGTGGAGATCGGCACGAATACGAAGCTGAGCGCGAAGCCCGTGATGATGATCGGCCACAGCAGCGACCATGGGCCGATTGCCAGGGTGACGTTGCCGAACACAAGCGACGTGATCCCGTAGACCATGAAGCCGAAGGAAAGCAGCCAGCGCGGGTCGACGCGGGAGCCGAGAAAAGCAATTACCGGCATGCCCACGATCGAGCCGAGGCCGCGTGGCCCAACGACCAGGCCGGCGGTAAAGGCTGTGTAGCCGAGTAGTTCCTGGTAGAACAGCGGCAGTACGGTCACCAGCGAGTACAGCGAGATGCCGAAAAGGAAGATCAGCAGGCAGCCGACCGCGAAGTTGCGGTCCTTGAGGCTGCGCAGGTTCACCAGCGGATACTTCGCCGAGAAGGACCGAACCAGGAAGAGGATAAAGGCCGTGACGCCGAAGAAGACTGCCCAGCGGATCCAGAGGGCGCCCAGCCAGTCATCCTCCTGGCCCTTGTCGAGCACCACCTGCAGGCACCCTACCCAGACCGTCAGCAGGCCAAAGCCGATGTTGTCGAACGGGCCCGGCTTGGCGTTCTTGATGTAGTCCGGATCGTGCACGTAGCGGTTGATCATGAAAAACGCCAGTGCCCCGACGGGAATATTGATGTAGAAGGCATAGCGCCAGGAGTAGCTGTCGGTGAGCCAGCCGCCCAGCGTGGGCCCGATGACCGGGGCGACCACGACGCCAAAAGCATAAAGCGCCATGGCCGCTCCGCGCTTGGCCGGGGGAAAGCTTTCGAGCAGGATCGATTGCGCCAGAGGCTGCAGGGCACCCCCGCCCGCGCCCTGGACGATGCGTGCGATGAGGATGAACGCCAGCGAGTTCGCGGCACCGCAGAAGAATGACGAGACCGTGAAAATGACCACGCAGGTCAGAAGGAAGCGCTTGCGCCCGAAGCGCAACGAAAACCAGTTGCTGGCCGGCAGGATGACCGCGTTCGCCACAAGGTAGCTGGTCAGCACCCAGGTGGCTTCGTCGTTCGAAGCCGACAGGCTGCCCGCTATATAAGGAAGCGCGACCGAGGCGATCGCCGTGTCGAGCACCTCCATGAATGTGGCCAGCATGACTGAAACGGCGATCAGCCATGGGTTGACGCCGAATGTGGTGGCACCTTGCTGCGAATCGGGCACGGTCTGCTTCTCTTCCGAAATCTTCTGAGGGGGATAGCTGCTGAGAGGCAGATGGGCTTTATGACTTCAGAAGCTCCGGGAAAGATGCACGAGGACGGAGACGCAGTTCCTGCATCCTCCAGAGAAGCAACACATCAGATAAGTTGACAGTAACCCACTCAGGTGCAATCCTGATGTGGCAGTCAAGATGTAGCGGGCAGGCGAAAAGGGAGAGCAGCGAGATGGCGAAGATTATCGGTATCGATTTAGGAACGACAAATTCTGTGGTGGCAGTGATGGAAGGCGGCGAGCCAAAGGTCATTGCGAACGAAGAGGGTGGGCGCACGACGCCATCCGTCGTTGGCTTTACCAAGAGTGGCGAGCGCCTGGTTGGGCAGGTCGCCAAGCGGCAGGCGATCACCAACCCAGAAAACACGGTGTACTCGATCAAGCGCTTCATGGGCCGTCGCGGCAACGAAGTGAACGACGAAATGAAGATGGTGCCGTACAAGGTGAAGCAGCAGGGCGATCATCTGGTCGTCGAGGCTCAGGGCAAGGACTACACCCCGCCCGAGGTTTCGGCCATGATTCTGCAGAAGCTGAAAAAGGCGGCAGAGGACTATCTCGGCAGCAGCGTGACCGAGGCGGTCATCACGGTGCCCGCGTACTTCAACGACGCGCAGCGCCAGGCGACCAAGGATGCCGGCAAGATTGCTGGTCTCGACGTCAAGCGTATCGTCAACGAGCCGACAGCAGCAGCACTGGCTTACGGCCTCGACAAGAAGAAGGACGAAACGATCGCGGTTTATGACTTTGGCGGCGGCACGTTCGATGTGTCGATCCTTGAAGTCGGCGACGGCGTCATCGAGGTCAAGGCGACCAACGGCGACACGCATCTTGGCGGCGACAACATCGACCAGCGCATCACCGACTGGCTGATCGACGAGTTCAAGAAAAAGGAAGGCCTGGACCTGCGCGCCAAGGGCAACGAGATGGCCCTGCAGCGGCTGAAGGATGCAGCCGAGCGCGCCAAGATCGAGCTGTCGACCGCGATGGAGACCGAGATCAACCTGCCATTCGTCACGGCAGATGCCTCAGGCCCGAAGCACCTGGTCGAGAAGCTGACCCGCGCCAAGCTGGAGCAGCTGGTCGACGACCTGCTGCAGCGCTCGCTTGAGCCCTGCAAGAAGGCGATGGCCGATGCCGGGGTGACCGCGGCCAAGATCGACGAGGTGGTGCTGGTTGGTGGCCAGACCCGCATGCCCAAGATCCAGGAGCTGGTGAAGCAGCTGTTCGGCCGGGAGCCGCACAAGGGCGTCAACCCGGATGAGGTGGTGGCGATCGGCGCCGCTGTCCAGGCCGGTGTTCTGTCGGGTGATGTGAAGGACCTGCTGCTGCTCGACGTGACACCGCTGACGCTGGCGATTGAAACGATGGGCTCGGTGGCAACGCCGATGATCCCGCGCAACACCACGATCCCGACGAAGAAGACGGAGACCTTTTCGACCGCTTCTGACTCGCAGACCGAGGTCGAGGTGCATGTCCTGCAGGGTGAGCGGCCGATGGCCAGCCAGAACCGTACCCTGGGCAAGTTCAAGCTCAGCGGCCTGCCACCGGCACCGCGCGGCGTGCCGCAGATCGAGGTGACGTTTGATATCGACGCGAACGGCATTTTGAATGTGACGGCGAAGGACAATGCCACGGGCAAGGATCAGAAGATCACCATTACTTCGAGCTCCGGTCTGAGCAAGGAAGAGGTGGAGCGGATGGCCAAGGAAGCCGAGGCGCATGCTTCGGAAGACAAGACCGCCCGCGAGGAGATCGAAGCGCGCAATGGCCTGGACTCGATGGTCTACAACATCGAAAAGATGCTGAAGGAGTCGGGCGACAAGGTGCAGGGCGGCGAGAAGGCCGAGGTCGAGGCAGCGCTGGCATCCGCAAAGAGCGTGCTGACCGGCTCGCCGAGCGTGGAGCAGCTGAAGAGCGAGCACGAGAAGCTTACGGCGGCCTCACACAAGCTGGCCGAGGCGATGTACAAGGCGACGCCGCAGGGTGGGGCGCCGACCGATGGCGCGGCAGCGGGCGCCGGCACGGCCGATAGTCACGCCAAGCAGGACGAAGGCGTGATCGATGCCGAGTATGTCGACGTCGAGCCGAAGCGATAGCCGGACGGGCGGCGACGCCCTTCGGCGCGTAAGGGCAAGGCTGCGGAGTGCACCTCCGCAGCCCCTGTTCTTCTGGAGCCGGGAGTACGCTGGTTCGAACTTCCTTGTAGTGCCGTGAAGTGTGGTTCGAGTGAAAGCCGGGACCTGCTGCAGCTTTTTCAGAATTACGGGTTCAAACAAGTAGTAAGCACAGCCGGGTTCTGGCTGGAAGGGTGGAAGGTGATGACAAGCACCATTTGGCAGTGTGAGCAGTTACGCGCAGGACAGATCTATAACAAGGTGCTGTTCCACTCGAAAGGTGATGCGGAGACCTTTGTGCAGCAGATGCGGCGGGTCGAGCCGGATATGCTCTGGACGATGGCAGCCGTGCCGGCAAACACCGTCTGGAACTAAGCAGCTGTTAAACGAGCATCGTGCAACGGGGAACGTTGTACGATGCTCGTATGATTCGGAGCTTCCGCGACGAAGAGTGTAGGCAGCTATTCATCACGGGACGAAGCAAGAAGTTTGGCGCCGTCGAGCGCGTTGCCTTGCGGAAGCTGAATCTGCTGGAAAGTGCGCACGACCTTGAAGAGCTGCGGACACCCCCAGGGAACCGTCTCGAACTGTTGCTCGGGGATCGCGCTGGACAGCACAGCATACGGATCAATCAGCAGTACCGGCTATGCTTTCGCTGGTGCGAAATGAACGCCTGGGATGTTGAGATCGTTGACTACCACTGAGGGCCCGCATGAGCATTCCACGGACAACCGAGTTGATTGCACCGATTCATCCGGGAGAAATGCTGCGTGAGGAGTTCATGGTCCCGCTCGGCTTGTCCAGCAATCGACTGGCGATGGCGCTGCACATCCCGGCGACACGCATTTTGGAAATCGCGAGCGAACGCCGGGGCATCAGCCCGGACACGGCCCTGAGACTTGGGCGCTATTTTGGAACCTCTGCGGAGTTCTGGCTCAATCTACAAAAGTTCTACGAGCTAAGCATGGCGCGTTACACCGCTGAAGCAGCGATTCTTCGCGAAGTGCATCCTGCCCCGCGAGATGGCGCAACGGGCGAACTGATTCCAAATACCCGCCAGCGTGGTGCTTAGGAGCGGCAAGAGCTAGATGCCTGAGGGACACGAGATACACCGCTTTGCCGCCATCCAGGCAAAGGCATTCGCGGGAAAGAAAGTGCACGTGGACTCGCCAAACGGCGGCTTTCCCGACGCCGACATACTGGACGGGCGCAAGCTGCTCGAGATCAAGGCGATCGGCAAGCACCTTGGTTACTGCTTCGGCAAAGATCTAACGGTGCATGTGCACCTCGGCCAGTATGGTGATTTCTGGGAGGGCACGCAGCCGATGCCGGCGCCCAAAGGCGCGCTGCGCTTCCGCATGTGGACAAAGACGGATTGGCTGGAGCTGCGTGGACCGACAGACTGCCGCATTTTCTCCGACGAGCAGTGGCAGGCGCTGGAAGCGCGTATCGGCCCCGACCCGTTAGTGGAAGGGACGAACCCAAAAGAATTGATTGCACTGATCCAATCAAAGAAAACGCCGATAGGGGTCTTATTGATGGACCAGCCGGTCGTCAGCGGGATCGGAAATATCTATCGCGCGGAGTTTCTCTACCGGGCCAGGATTCATCCGGATCGCCCTGGCCGCGACGTAAGCATGGCAGAGTTGAAGGCGATCTGGAAGGACGCCGTCACCCTGATGAGGGACGGCATGGAAGACCGGCGCATGGTGACCACCCGCCCCAAGGACCGGCCGCACCCGCGCGGTGTGGCGCTGAAGGAAGAAGTGCACTACGTGTACCGGCGGCAGGGCAAGCCCTGCCGTGTATGTGAGACCGAGATCGAGAGCAAGCCCATGGCAGGGCGCACCGTGTACTGGTGCCCGACCTGCCAGAAAGATTGAGCGGAGATGCCACCGGGACAGCAGCAGAAGCATTATTACGACACACTCGGCGTCAAGAAGACGGCGACCCAGGACGAGATCCGGAAGGCGTTCCGCAAGCTCGCGCGCAAGTATCACCCGGACGTGAACCCGAACGACAAGAAGGCCGAGGAGAAATTCAAGGAAATTTCCGAGGCGAATGACGTACTGAGCGACGAAAAGAAGCGCAAGATTTTCGACCAGGTCGGCTTCTATTCCGACCAGATCGACCCGGCACAGGCCGAGGCGGCGGCACGCTATGCACGGGAGGGCGGCGGTGCGCGGCGCGGCCAGCAGGGGGGCGTGCCCTTTGACTTCAGCGGCTTTGACTTTTCCGATTACGAGAGCACGCCGGGGCGCCGGGCGGCTGGCAGCAGCGCTGCCAGCACAGGTACCGGCGGCTGGCGCGATATTTTCTCGGGCATGTTTTCGGGCGCGAACCGCCAGGAGCAGGAGCCAGAGTCTGGTACTGATCTCGAGTACCAGGTGCAGGTGGATTTCTGGACCTCGATCCGTGGCGGCACCATGCGCCTGGAGGTAAACCGGCTCGAAACCTGTCCCACCTGCAAAGGCAAAGCACACGCCGGTGGTGCGCATACCTGCCCAGAATGCCATGGTACTGGCCAGGTCACGCAGATGCATGGCCAGATGAAGTTCAATGTGCAATGCAAGTCGTGCGGCGGCACGGGCAAGGTCGAGAACGACTGCCAGACCTGCCACGGCGAAGGCCGAGTCCGTCGCGCCGAGACAGTGGAGTTTCGCATCAAGCCCGGCACCCGGGACGGACAGCGGATCCGTCTGGCCGGTAAGGGAAACGCAGGCACCGGCGGTGCGGCGGCCGGCGACCTCTACCTGGTGATGAAGGTCGGTGCCCACCCGGTGTTCAGCCGTCAGGGCGATGACATCGCGTTGCGCGTGCCAGTCACGATCGCCGAGGCCGCCCTGGGCGCAAAGATCGAGGTGCCTACGATCGACGGCCGGACACAGCTGAAGATTCCTCCCGGGGTACAGGGCGGTCAGAAACTGAGAATGCGCGAGCGGGGCGTTGCTTCAGCAGCAATCGAGGGCAGGCACGGCGACCAGATCGTGACCATCGACATTGTGGTGCCGCAGTTGCGGGATGAGCGTTCGAAGGAGATCCTGCGGGAGCTGGCGAAACTGAACCCGGAGGACCCACGCCAGGCAATCTGGGCAACGGTCGAGGGGTAAGATCGCTGCCGGCGCCACTCGTGGGGCTTTACTCCAAAGGCTGTAGACGAACACCGGCCATGAAATGGCCGCCAGCCGCGCAGGCGGTCTCGCATACCGGGTGCTATCATCCCGGAGCACGCAGCAGGAAGGGAGAAACACGATGCCAACCAAGCGAAAGACAAAGGGCGCGTACATGATCTCTTCTGTTGCGGAGATGTACGAGATTCATCCCCAGACCCTGCGCCTGTACGAACGGGAGGGCCTGCTCAAGCCTTCACGAACCGAGGGAAACACGCGGTTCTACACGGATGAAGACCTGGAGCGGCTGGAGTTCATCCTCAACCTGGCCCGCGAGCTGGGAGTCAATATCTCCGGAATCGCCATCATCCTGCAGATGCGTGAGCGGATGGAGGAGATGAACCGGCAGATGCAGGGCTTCGTCGATTACGTACGCACCGAGATGTTGACGCGCATGCAGAGCGAGGCAGCAGGCCCGGCCGCGATCGTGCCGCTACGCCGTCCAACTGCTGTGCCCCCTGCCCGAACCCGGCGGTAGGCAATGCGATAGTCTTGGAAGCGCCCGGCATGTTGAAACTTTTCCTACTTGTAGGCGTTCTCGGCTTGCTGACCTCCTCGGTATACACGGGCATGGTCGCGGCAGGTGCTGTACGCTTCCTGCGCAGGTCCCGGCTCGCTCCACTCGCCCCACCGAAACGGACCCTGTTCGCTCCACCGGTTTCGCTCTTCAAGCCCCTGCACGGCTACGAACCCGATCTCGGCTCGCACCTGGCTACCTTTTTCGAGCAGGACTATCCAGGCGTCTTCGAAATTCTTTTCTGCGCCCGCCAACCTGATGAACCAGGCCTGGATATAGCGAGCGAGGTGGCTGCCCGTTACCCTCGAGTTCCGGTCCGATTCCTCGCCA
>CAXTEW010000009.1:0-22419 GCA_964243175.1 uncultured Acidobacteriaceae bacterium | reverse complement strand
GTCGCGGGGCGGGGGGAAGGGCGGGGGTAGGCCGCGGGCGCGGCTGGCGGCCACGTCGTGGCGGGGGATTCGTTTTTGGGGTCGTGGTGGTGGGGAGAGGATCCGTCGGCTTCGCTCAGGATGGTGCTTGCGGATGGACCGCTGATACGGGGCGCGGGAGTTGATATGCGCGCATTGCACGAAGTGCCTCCGGAGGCGGTCTGGTGGTTTGCTGAGGCTTGGTAAAGGGCGGGTGGGTCAACCGCAGGTCCTTCGGCTTCGCTCAGGATGACCCCCGGTTTTGCGGGGTAGCTGTTAGGGGTGTGAGTGGCACAGTTGGTTGGTGAGGAGTGGGGTTGGCGGTAACGGCGTTGCAGCAGATCCGGAAGATGCGGGGTGGGGCGCAGGGGCACCTCATGCTGGGGTCGGACGGGCATGCGTACGTGGTGAAGTTCCAGAACAACCCGCAGAATCTGCGGGTGCTGGCGAACGAGCTGCTGGCGACGAAGCTGGCCGGGGCGCTGGGTCTGACGGTGCCGCACTGCGACGTGGTCGATGTGTCGGAGTGGCTGATCAGCCGGACCAAGGAGCTGACGCTGGAGCTGCGAAGCGAGGTGACGGAACCGTGCCGGGCCGGGCTGCAGTTTGGTTCGCGGCTGGTGGGTGGGCTGATGCCCGGGCAGACGGTGGACTATCTTCCGGAGACGCAGCTGGGCGAGGTAAAGAACCTGGCCGAGTTTGCAGGGATGCTGGTGCTGGACAAGTGGACCTGCAATGCGAACGGGCGTCAGGCGGTGTTCCACAAGCGGCCAAGGCAGAAGCGGTACGAGGCGACCTTCATCGACCAGGGATACTGCTTCCACGCCGGGGATTGGAATATGACGGATGCGCCGCTGCGGGGAGTGTATGCGCGAAACCTGGTGTACGGGGAAGTGACGGGGTGGCGGAGTTTCGAGCCCTGGATGGCCAGGTTGGAAAGGCTGGACCCGCAGGTGGTGTGGACGATCGCGGAAGGGGTGCCGCCCGAGTGGTACGGCGGGATGGTAAGCGAGATGGAGCAGCTGGTGGAGCGATTACTGCGCCGGCGGGCGAGGGTGCCGGAGTTGATCGGGTCATTCCGGGACTCGTCGCGGGAGCCGTTCCCAAAATGGCTGAGGGGGGAGGCGGAGGTGATGAGGAGGATGATGGTGGGGGGAGAACGGACGATGTAGCAGGTGGCTGTTGCCACGGGCGTGGGCTGGTGCGCCTTCGGCGAGGGCGAAAGCAGGTCCTTCGGCTACGCTCAGGATGACGCCGCTTCTGCTTCAGCGTTGGTGCTTGCGGTGGGTGGATCAACGGCGGGTCCTTCGGCTTTGCTCAGGACCGCACGGTTTGTCTTGTCGGTCGAGGGTTGTGGAGGAGGTGCGGCGCGGCGTGGCGTAGACATGGCGGCAGTGTTCCCGAGCCGGGGACGCTCCTGAGTGAGAACGCGATTTCGAACGGGTAGATGGTCGGGTGGCAGGCTGGCGGCGAGGTGAGGTGGCAGTGAACGGGCGCAAACAGTGCGAGTTCTTCCTGGTGCGGTATGTACCGGACGCGGTGAAGAACGAGTTCGTCAACATCGGCGTGGTGCTGCGCGAGGCAGCCGAGGCCGGGGTGCCGAGTGCGCCGATGCTGCAGTTTACGCGAGACTGGGCGCGGGTGCGCTGCGTCGATCCGGAGGCCGATATCGAGATGCTGGAAAGCCTGGAAGGCGAGTTGCGCGGGCGCTTGCTGGAGGGCGAGCAGGCCGGAGTGAAGCCGGTGATGGAGTTGATCGAAGACTCGTTCTCGAACCTGTTGCAGGTGACAGAAGCGAAGGGCTGCCTGGCCGAGTCAATGATTGCGGAGATCGAGAGCCTGATGAAGGTGTATGTCGAGCCGCACAAGCGGGAAAGTGCGAGAAAGCGGAGCGGCCGGGCGAATATCCAGGCATCGATGCGGATGCGGTTCGAGCAGGCGGGCGTCTGGGCGCTGATGCGCAAACGAATCGCGGCGTCGACGTATACAGCACCTGGGGACCCGCTACGCATTGACTGTGCCTATCGGCCCAACGGGGTGATACGGATGTTTCACGCGGTGTCACTGGGGGGCGAAACAGAGCTGGCCAAGGGGCTGGCGTTTTCGGTGCCGGCCCTCCGCGAGGGGGTGGCACGGGTTGAAGGCGCGACGCTCGAGATGACTGCCGTGATCGAGCCGCTGAAGCAGGTCCGGGACGGGGAGGGGGAAGATGACGATGTGACGGCGTTTTATCGATTTGCCGTCGCGACGATGGAGGCGCAGCAGATACGGGTGATGACGACGAGCGACCTGCCGAGGATAGCGGAGACGGCGAAGCGGGAGCTGCTGGGGGCGTAAGACCCCTGCGCGGGAGGCGGCCACTTCGTGGCGCGTGTGTTTGTGTTCATCTCGGGCTTTGTTTGGGGGCATGTGCTTGGGTGTGGGGGGTCGAGGGAAAGCAGGTCCCCGTTCTGCTGGTGTGACCAAGTGCGTGTACCTGAGACCACCAACGGAAGATGCGCGGAAGGTGATCCCGCAAGCTCCACGAAGACGTGTCACGAAGTGGCGGCCAGCCGCGCAGGCGGTCTGGGCGGGAGAGTAAGCAGGATTTGTAGCATGGACGGTTGCGCTTGTTTCCGAGCTGGCGGCAAGTTAGAAGTAGTTAGAGCACTGTAGGTCACAAGCAGGCAAGACAAAAGCGGTATGGCGAAAAGCCATACCGCTTTTGTTTTGCCTGAACGAAGGGGAAGGGTGGCGTGTGTGGGCCTGGCAGACGTGGTGAAGAGGGTATGGGGGAGTGCTGCGCCGGTGGAGGTGCAGGCGCAAAGGAAGTCGGCATCGTTGCCGGCGCTGCTGCAGCCCTATGGAACGGCACAGCGGGCGATGCCGAAGGTGACACCGATGAACCTGCGGCGTTTTGCGGAAACGCCAGTGCCGCGGCGGGCGATCAATGTCATCAAGGACCGGATTGCGTGCCTGGACTGGCAGGTGCGGCTGAAGAGAACCGCGGCTCCGGGAATGGTGGAGGACCTGCCGGAAAAGCTGCAGGCGCTGCGGCTGGCCCTCGAGGAGCCCAACGCCTCGGATTCATTCCGATCGCTGCTGGAGCAGGTGCTGGAGGACACGCTGGTGGGCGGATTTGGAGCGATTGAGATGGAGCTGACCGGGAACCCGGCGCAGCCCTTCCAGCTTTGGCCGGTGGATGGGGCAACGATCCAGATCAATCCCAAGTGGGACGGGAAACCAGGCTCTGCGCGATTTGCGCAGATGACCGGGCTTGCGGGAAGCGGAGGGCAGATCGCGCTGGCGGACGACGAGTTGATGTACCTGCGGATGAACCCGCGGACGCACACGCCCTTCGGGCTTGGGCCACTCGAGGTGGCATTTGAAACGATTAACACCTTTCTGTCGGCGCACCGCTTTGCAGGCCGCCTGGCCAGTAACCAGGTGATGCAGTATGCGCTGTGGATGAACGAGACAACGCCCGAGCAGCATGACCGGCTGGTGCGCTGGTGGCAGGACGAGATGGAGGGAACGGGGCGGGTGCCGATTTTGAGTACCGAGCAGCAGCCGCAGGTGCTGCGTTTCGCGGCTGGTACCGATGCGGACTTGAGGCTGAGCTGGCAGCAGTTCCTGATCCGGATGGTGGGCAATGCGTTTGGGATACCACCCATGGTGCTGGGGCTGGAGCAGGATGTAAACCGGTCGACGGCAGACGCGCAGAGCGACGAATTGTTTCGCAGTGCGGTGATGCCGCTGGCAAAGCTGGTGTGTGAACACATCACGCGGGATTTGTTTGCGAAGCGACTGGGATGGCGCGAATTCGAGTTCGTGTTCAACGACCTGGAAGCGCCGGACGAACTGGAACAGGTGCAGTTACAGACATCGCTGCTGGCAGCAGGGGTGCTGACGGTGAACGAAGTGCGGGCGATGCGCGGGCTGGCGCCGCTCGAAGCCGCACCGACCAGGGAAGAACAAGCGGGCGGCGCCGCGGGGTTGGCCTTGCTGGAAAGCCGGGCGCTTCAGGAGCCCGGCTGAGCAGCGATGCAGTGCGCTATGCAGGGCGGCAAATTTAGACAACGTATCTGCTGGCGATCGTGGTGAGAAAGCGAGGGAAGCAGGAAAGTGGGAATGCAGGGGATGGGGCACAGGGCAGCACTTACACGGGCGCAGGGAGACAGGATGCGAATAGAAGCCATGGCGATGCGGGTGCCGGAAGTAGCCGGACACCCGAATAGGATCCAGTTTGAGGGTGTGCTGACGACGGTGGACGAGCCGAGTACGCGGCCGCCCTCGGGAGCGAAGGGACACCGGGTGGTGTTGACAGCCCACGCAGCGCGCGAAGCATTGCCGTCGCTGCTGGGCATGGCAGTTGGCTTTACACCCGCGTATGACGGCCATGATGTGCGCAGGAAGTGCGGGCTGATCACCGAGGCGGACGTAGTGGGCCGCGAGCTGCGGGTGGCCGGCTATGTGTATGGGCGCGATTTCCCTGAGGTGGTGCGCCAGGTAGAGAGCAGCAGCCCGGGCAGTATGGGGATGAGTTACGAGCTAGCGGATGCGCAAGTGGAAGACATGCTGGCCGATGTATGGACTGTGACGCGGGCGATGTTTACCGGAGCAGCGGTGTTGCTTCGGGACAAGGCGGCATATGGCGGGACATCGTTCCGACTGCAGAAAAACCGCTGCAGAACGGAGAGCTTCGCGGCAGTTTTCGCAGCAACGCCAGGCAGCGGGCTGACGCTTGGACAGAGGGGGTACGGAGCGCTATGGAGCTGAACTTGATGGGACAGGACAGGGAGACAGGCATGAATATGAGCGAAGTACTGGGGAACTTGTCGGGGAGCCTGGAGCGCATTGCTGCAGCGGCGGCGCTGCTGGAGGGTTCAGCAGCGCGGCTGGAACATTTTCGCGGGACACAGGCAGGCGAGGTGGAAAAGCTGACCGCGGCAGTGGAGGCAGTCCAGCTGAACGCCGCTGGGCTGGAGAGCGGAGTGTCACTGAGAGAGGCGGAACTCGAACGAAAGCTGGTCCTTGCCGAGCAGGCAATTGCCACATTGCGAGCCGCAGGGGCCGCAAGTGCGGCGCATGAAGAGAGTCGGGTGTCTGCCCGCAAGACGCTGCCGGCAGCGACGGTGCAGTTGCTGGCCAAGCAGGGGATCGACATGCTGGACACGGTCGATGTGCAGTCGCTAGATACAGCGCTTGCGGGTTTAAGCGTTGAGCAAAGGATTGCGATCAAGTCGCAGATGATGCGCAATGGCACGTTGACGGCATGACTGCAGAGCCTGAGCAAGCGGCTGGCTGCTTGCAAGAGAAGCGCACGATAACGCCCTGAGACAGGGCACGGAGAGACGATGAAGGCGAATTTTCTAGAGATCCATTCGGCAGCTGACTATATCGGACCGGGCGCCATTGAAGTGCCGATGTACCAGAGTGAGATCACGGACATCGTACGGCGGCGAGGAGCGTTTGGTCAGCGTATCCGGCAGGTTCCGGCGACCGGCCACCCGTCACGTTTCTTTGAAGAAACGGCGATTCCTTCACCTGGGACGGCTGGCTTTGTGGATCCACGGAATATCAGTGCACCCGCAGTAACACCGACGCGGGTGGAGCGTTCGGTTCCATTGAAAGCGATCGTCGCGCAGCTATCGTACAACCTGTTCGATGTGGAGTTGGGCGCGCAGCAAAAACAATTTGCCTACCTGCAGGCAAAGGATCTGCTGGACACGGTAGACGGAGTTCTGCGCTCGCATGATGTGGCGCTGTGGAACGGCTCTGACACCTCGCTGACGGCACCGACGACTACCCAGTACTTTGGCGCTGCCGCGCAGATTGCAGGCGGTGGCAATACGTTGACGATAGGTACCGGGTCATCCATTACAGATGGTTTGAAGTCGATGGTGGCGCAGATGGTGGCTAACTCAAGCTTCGAAGTCAGGCCGACCGCGATCTATGCGAACCCGGTGCTGCTGGACCTGCTCGACCGGGAGATGAAGACCGAGTACAACGTGGTGCTAAGCCAGAAGGAAGTGACAGCAGGCCTAACGGTGAAGACGCTTTCGACACAGGCGGGAGATCTGCCATTGATTCCCGACTGGACCCTGAGTTACACAGGTACACCCGGCTCGGGCACAGCGGTACTGCCCGCGTACATTGTCACCGAAGAAATGATCGAGTATCACTGGCTGGGCGAGCCGAGCGCGCGCATTTTTCAGCTGGGGACGCCTGGTTCATTGGCTTCACAGTATGTGGTGGCGAAGTTCGGAGGCATGGTGGTTAAAGGCGCGAGCTATGCACATGCCCAGGTGCTCGTCGACCGGTAGAGACAAAGTGCGGAAGTAGACAAGGGCCCACTCGTCGGTGGGCCCCTTGCCTGTTTATGCGACCAGGAAAGGAGGCTGACATGGGATACCTGCAGCCGACAGATTATGAAAGCTTCGGGCTGGCACCAGATACTACGGATGACTGGATTACGGTCGCGTCCGCACTGATGGAGACTCACTGCAGGAGAAGCAGTCTGAACGTTACAGCGTATACCGAGCGTATGCGCTTGACGAGTGGTACGCAAGACCTGCAGCTCACCTATCTTCCGCTGATTGCCATGGCTCCAGCACCTCTTCCGATTACCGCGATCAGCGCCAGATACATGCGTCCTCGACGTGGCGAAGAGAGTTATGAGTTTCAGCAGCTGTGGAGTGCTTTTGCTTTGCCAGGAAGCTGGACGGCTATCGAGCCAAGCAGTGTGGATTGGACATCAGAGGGAGGGATCACGCTGCCATGCACGTGGCTTGGCCTGCCGTTCAACGAAGTGTCAGTCACTTATACCGCTGGACTCAGCGTGATCCCCGATGCGGTGAAAGCAGCTTGCGCCTTCATTGTCAAGAATGCCCAGAGCACTCCTGGGATGAATGTCAAGTCGAGCCGGGTGGACACGATCCAAGTGCAGTACTTTTCTGACCAGCTTGTGGATAGCACGGTGAAGACACTGTTGCGTCCATGGGTTGCGAATCGATTGGGGTAAGAAGATGAGCGACTGGAGTGTGCGAAATCCGAATGCCGGCGCGCAGCGCATGGCGGATGCATTGCTGCGAGCGAGTGGTGGGTACAGCGCGATCTTTCTTGTTCCTGCGCCACAGGGGGACACTACCGACGCGGGGCAACTTGGCATCGACGCTCCCAATTTTCAGTCTCTCTCCATAGCCCCTGTCATTTTCAGGAAGACGCGGGCGACGATGCAGGAAAACGAAGCGCCGCGCTATGAACTACTCGTATCTGCAACTGCGGTTGGGCAACAGGTGAGCCTTCTGCAACTCGATTCCGCGGATGCACTGTTCCTACTGGTGGCTGGCGTGTCGGTAAGCGGCTTGGACATGGTGATTGAAAGCTGGGCAAGCACCGCATTGGTCGGCGAAGCGATGTTGTACAGGTTGTTGCTGCGAGTGGCTACGACTGGATCCGTAATACCGCAGAATATGGGGGCCTAGATGCAGAGTGCGAAGGACAGCTTCTACGTGGCGCTACGTGACCGCCTTGTCTTGGTAAGTCCGAGTCGAGTGATGGAGCTTCGAGCTGTCCAACGTCCCGGCATCCTGGTAGAGGAAGCGGAAGCAGCCATGAGTGAGATACCCAGCGATGTGTTTGTCCTTCGTTGGACGCAAGCGGCGCTGCCTGAAGGACTTCCCTATCCTCTTATCAGAATGACCTGTGAGATCCACTACGTGACAAGTGGAAGCGCAGGAGCGGTTGGACTTGACAGGGGACGAGCCTTGTCGGAGATGGATCGTGAGGTTTTGAGCGTCTTGCGGCCACTCTGTTCAGCCAAGTCGAATTACACGACGAACCCGCCTACGCCGATGCTTAGCCGGGTGTTCTGGACCGAGCCGGTGTTCAGTGCGCTGCAGGTTGTGCGCGCTCAATTAGTGCGAGTTGCCGCAGTGACAGTCTTTGAGTTCCAGGAGGCGAGTGAAGTATGACTACCGGTGCTGCTCCTATCGCCCTGATGTCGCTCCCGCTTGTGACGCGCGAGGCGCGTGCTTTCTTCGCGCCTGTCAATCGTGCGACCGGGACACCTACATTGTTCGACCCAGCGCAGGAGAACGCCTGGGTAGCGGGGATGCCGCCTGCTCCCTGGCTCAGCCTGGGGTGCGTCACGGACCTTATCAGGAGTTCGGAAAGCAAGGTGATGGAGATAGATGCCGGTGTCCCGGCCACAGCTCATCTGCAGGCGAGACCAACTCTTGCGGCAGTGCTTGCGCTGCGTTTTCAAACGTGGACAAAACTTTCGATGGCGCTCGCGACCGGATCACAGCACATGAATTTGCTGGTGCCTGCCGGGCAGGGGATACCCGCGATCGGCTCAGGCGCAAAAGGGCTGCCTGCCCTTGCCTGTGGTGCCGCGTCGACAGCCAGCACGCTCTACCTCGCCGGCGCGGCTGCGGCAGGTATCGAGGTCGGGAGCATGGTGGCAGTGGACCTGGACTACGCAGGGCAGGTTGGTTTTGTGGGGAGTGGCGTTAGCGCGGCGTATGTTCGAAACTCAGCCTCTGTCGGCGGAGATCCTGACTATGTACGCCGTGTGTCTTTCAACACAGCGCGAGTTACTGGTATTGGAGGCGACGGGGGGCTGCAGCTAGGAGCACCCTTGATTGCTGGATCGCCCACAGCTGCTTCGAAGGTGCAACAGATACTAGGCTTTGTCGACAGGGAAGGGGGGTCATTTTTCCAGGAGTGGTCGGCATTGTTTGTCTATGACGGGGTCCAAGGCGACCGACTCTGCTTTCACTATCCAAGGCTACAAGCATGCCAAGGCAGCGCAGAAGTTACTGTGACGCTTGCCCCTTCACTAAGCCTTGTTCAACCGGAAGCAAAATTTCGGGCGCTTTCGGTGACAGACGGCAACGACGGAGAACAAGTGCTGTGTTACCGAAGCTACTTTCCGGGCAAGAACAGTGTTATCTAAGAGGGGCTCTGGAATGCGAGTATTCATAGACAACCTGGATGGCAAGGGAAGCGTGGAGTATACAAGCTTCCTGCAGCTAGACAGCGCTTCACGAGTGACCAGAAAGCTAAACCAGCCAAGCACCTGTACGTTCTTGCTACTCACAGGTATTCAAGGCGTGCTTCGTCCTGCGCTGTCAGCGAAAGTGTTATTAGACGATGGGCAAGGGAGAAGCATCTTTGCAGGACACGTGGCAAGTCTGCCCGATCTGCATGCCGTGGGCGCAGGCGAGCAGGGTAGCGTTTATGTTGCGCAAATCGTGGCGGTAAGCGACGGGGTACTACTCGACGACCAGCCAGGCACGCAAGCGCAGACACTTCTAGGCAGGACAGTCCTACAGCAGTGGACATCACTGATGGATCTCGCGCCCGGCACCTGGATGCCGCTTACGCTTTCGCAAGAGAGCGTGGCACCCAGCAGGTTCGGGTTAGAGGTAGGAACCAGGTGGAGTGAGGCGGCGAAGGGCATAAGTGATAACGCGAGAAGCGCCTACAGCGTGAACAGCAGCGGTTTGCACCTCACCAGTCTCGGCGAGGTGACGCACCAAGTAGCGCCGGACGACCCTGGATTGATGCTCGACGGTGCGAGTTTGTCTGACCTTCGATGGCTTGCAAACGACGTGACTGTCTGCGGGAGGATAGAGCCCACGGCGTACGTCACAGAAGTATTTGCAGGGGATGGTATTACATCCTCTTTTACGCTTTCGGAGCCACACTTTTCACCAGTAGCTGCACAGCGTGCAGCGATACAGGACCTGTTTGAGGGCACAAGTTTTAACGCGCGAATCTGGACGATAGCAGACGCAGGAGCACACCTGGCACTGACCGCGGAGGGCCTGACCTGTGGAGGAGGTACAGGACGCGACGGCGAAAGTACGATTTCGTCTTCGCAGCAGATTGAGCTAGGGGGTACGGTCGTCTTCGAATGCAGCGGCTTGCAGGTTTCTAGCGAAAGCACCGGCATTGTGTGTGGTCTCTACCCGGCAGGTTTAGCAGAGGCAGGTTGCTTCGCAGGCTTCCAGGTCAACACTTCAACCGGCGCAACATCCCTCACCCCGCTGGTAAACGGTGCGTTAGCGGGGATTCCCTTTTCCCCGTCACCCAGCCGAGTGTACACGTTGCGTCTGCGAGTGTGCTGTCAAGAGGTGGAGCGCATAAGGCAATCGTACACGTATCTTGAGGCGGGAGGGACCGGCTTAGTCGGCGGCGAGCTAGTGCAAAGCGGGGGGCGAATCGAATTCGAGATACAAGATGTCACGAGTGGATTAGCTGGCGTGCCCTGGGTCCTCTTCGATGGAAGCGTAACTAGCCTGCCCCCAGCGTGTATCTGGGGCCTCCTTGAAAGCGGAAGCCTTTCATGCTCGATGAAGAGCGTGACCTGCACGCAGTCTGGCCCATTGTGGGTGAGTGCGGGCCTCGCGGGGTCCGCGGCGATATCGCAGATAGTAGCCAGTGCTCCGAGTGGCGGAGCCTGCCGAATATCAACAGGTGGCCTGCTGGAGTTCTATCCGGCGAATGTACCCCAGGTGAACGCGCTGGTGTATGCAAGTTATCGTTTGCGAGGGAGGGCAATCGCTCGCCAGACAAGCGGAACGCAGCTGAATGCGGGACCGGGCATAGCGACAGGGGCGTGGATAGGCACCGTGACATCTCCCCCCGGGTGGAGCAGTGTGGACTGTGATTATGCAGCCTCAGCGCTGCTGGGTTTTGCGGCGGGAGGAGCTGCTGCTGTAGGAGGAAGCTACAAGGCCTACAACCTGGAGCACGCCGTCGACGTATCGCCGGGGGATGCACTGAACATAGGGCCGTATGTCGACGGATCAATGATCAGCGCCATTGTGAGGGAAGTCAGCATCACGTTGGCGGCCAGTGTTCCGGATGCCTTGGAGTACAAGGCCAGATTCGCGAATGACTGGGCAGAGAGCATCAGCATTAAGGTATCCAATGCCATCCCGGAAGATGCGGTTGTGCCACAGCAAGCAACCAATGTCGGATCTTCATTGCAATCGCTTGCTGGCCTTGTACTCGCCGGCGTAAATGGCACAACAGTGAGCTTGAACGTTGGGGCAAATCCCCCGCTGAATGGAGGCTTTGAAGTGCGGCGGCGGGATGGTACGTTCGGGCCGGGTGTGGACTCGGACCTGGTGCTTAGGACGGCCGCAGTAAACATCATTATCCCTCGATCCGCAGCAATCGAGCAGTACTACATACGGACTTTTGATGCTGCAATCCCTCCAAACTACTCGTTGTTTTCAGCTGCGATCTTTCTTAACGTCCCGCTGTAGATCTATTTGCTCCGGAATGCGGAAGACAGGAGAAGTAATGAACTGTGGACTTATCGACATATCAAGACCAGAAGGATCGCACCCTGTCTTACAGGGTATGGCCGCGTTGTGGGTGTTCTCGGCAGCTGTAAGCGCAATGAGTGTTCCGGGCTCCAGAAGCGGCCAGTGGTACCAGTGGCTCTACCGTTTCGCTCACCTGCTCGCTGCCAATCTGGATCGAGCAGGTATTTTCAATGTAGCTCAAGGCAGTAGCCCGAACTTACCCACCATCAACAGATAGCCCAAGGGAGCGTTTCAATGGCAAACATCTTTATCAATGTAGAGCATGGAATACAGGTCGCAGCGACAGACATCCTGAAGTTCGTCGCCCATTCCCAGGTAGGAGTGGCAAGGCTGGAGCCTGAAGTCATAGCGGCTCTTGGAGTGCTTCTGGGTGCGACAGGAGTGGCGATGACGGCGGTCAACCAGGCGGCAGTAGCCCCGATGAATATCGCCCTCGATGTGGAAACGATCACGGACTTGCGAGCCATTTGGCCAGCCATGGTCAAGTTTGCCGAGTCGCTCGGCATCAAGCTGTAGAAGCCGGTTCGCGAACGCCGGGTGGAGCCTATAATCGCTAGATGAGTGAGGCTCCACTTGTAGGCGTAGTCATGGGAAGTAAGAGCGACTATGAGGTAATGCAGGCGGCAACGGCTGTTCTGGAAGAGTTGACGATACCGTACGAGGCGCAAGTCGTTTCGGCTCATCGCACACCGGACCTGCTGTTTGAGTATGCCGGCAGAGCCCGGGAACGCGGATTGAAGCTGATCATAGCTGGTGCTGGAGGCGCTGCTCACCTTCCCGGGATGCTGGCAGCGAAGACTCTGCTTCCGGTCCTGGGTGTGCCTATTCCTGCCACTGTACTCAATGGGCTGGATTCTCTCTTGTCGATAGTGCAGATGCCGCGCGGGGTACCTGTGGGCACGTTGGCGATCGGCAGACCCGGGGCGGCGAACGCAGCGTTGCTGGCCGCCCAGATACTTAGCCTTGCGGACGACGATCTGTTAGCGCGCTTGACCAGGTGGCGGGGAGAGCGTGCGGGAGAAGTACTTGCGCAGGAGTTGCCCAAGTGAGCGCTGACAGCCCCGTGTCTGCCAATCGCGTGATGCCGATTCTTCCCGGGGCCACAATAGGTATCCTTGGTGGCGGGCAACTCGGCCGCATGATGGCTATGGCTGCACGTTCACTCGGCTACCGTGTCCAGGTGATGGATCCAGACCCATCCTGCCCCGCAAGGTTTGTCGTTGATAGTTGCTTCGAAGGCGACTGGGATGATGCGCGAGCGGCAGCGAACCTGGCACGAGGCTGTGACGTGGTCACTCTCGAGATCGAACAAATCTCGCTCGACTGCCTGGCAGCGGCTCAGCGCTACGCCCCGCTGCGCCCCGGTATCGCGCTCATGCAGATCATCCAGGATCGTATTGCACAGAAGGACTGGTTAGCGGCACAGGGTATGCCTCTCGGTGCTTACGCAAAAGTGGCCTCATCAACGGACTTGACGGAGGCCATCTCGTTCCTTGGTGCGGACCTGTTCCTGAAAAGTGCGCGGGGTGGTTACGATGGCCGTAGCCAGGCGAGAATCACGGCGGCAGCGGAAGCAGAAGCCGCCTGGCTGTCGCTTGGTGGTCAGCCATGTGTCGCGGAGCAGGCTATATCTCTGCAGATAGAAATTTCTGTCATGGTGGCTCGCTCTCCACAAGGTGAAGTGCGTGCATTTCCTTCTGCCCGAAATCATCACGAACACCAGATCCTCGCGTGGAGCGTCTTACCCTCTTCCGTTCCTGCGGCAATGGAAGCTGAAGCGCAATCGCTCGCGATTGATGTCGCGGAACGGCTTGGACTGGAAGGTTTGCTGGCTGTGGAAATGTTTGTGACCACGGATGGTCGGTTGCTGATTAATGAATTGGCTCCCCGCCCGCACAATAGTTACCACGCGAGCGAGCGGGCCTGTGCTACCAGTCAATTTGAGCAGGCTATCCGCTCCGTTTGCGGTCTGCCGCTGGGTGAGGTCGACATCCTTCGACCAGCGGCGATTGCCAATTTGCTCGGTGACCTTTGGCTCGAACGCGAACCTCGCTTTGACAAGGCACTTGCCGTTCCCGGCGTGCACTTGCACTTGTATGAGAAGCATCAACCGAGGAAGGGCCGCAAGATGGGTCACCTTTCCGCAATCGGCGCTACGCCAGAGCAGGCTGTGGAGCGTGTCCTGACCGCTCTCGCCACTCTGTAGGAGCGCTCGCAGCGAGGACTCTAAAGACCCACCGCAAGCAAAGCAGAAGGACGAGCCGCACCTAGTCCTTCTGCTTTGGCACAAGTTGCACTACCCGATGTCTTCGGTCCAACTCTCAAGATACTTCTTCACCTCTGCCATAAACTTGCCGGCGTCCGAGCCATCAATGATGCGATGATCGAAGCCAAGCGTTAGATGAATGACATGACGGATGGCAATCGAGTCGCTGCCTAGCTCGTCCGTGATGACTGCTGGTTCCTTGTAGAGGCCACCAATGCCGAGTATGGCGCTCTCAGGCATGTTAATGACCGGCGTGCCAAATTGTTCTCCGTAGATGCCAGCGTTCGTCAGTGTGAAGGTGCTTGTGCCCACTTCATCGGGCTTCAGCTTCTTGCTCCTTGCTCGCTCGGCAAGATCAGCGATCGCCCGCGCTACTCCCAGGAAGCTACGCTCCTCCGCCTGCTTGATCACCGGTACAATCAGTCCCCAATCAAGCGCCACTGCGATGCCAAGGTTCACATTGCTGTGGTAGCGGATCGAGTCGCCTTCGATGGAAGCATTGATGATAGGCATTTTCCGCAGGGTCGCTGTAACGGCACGCGCGATAAATGGCATGTACGTCAGCTTTACGCCGTTTCGCTGTTCGTACTTGTTTTTCTCTTTCTCGCGCAATCTCACGATGCGGGTCATGTCGATCTTGAACACTGTATGTACATGCGCGTTGGTGTGTTTCGACTCCACCATTCTTTGCGCAATGATCGATCGCATTCTGGTCATGGGCACAACTTGCCCGGCCAGGGCGCCTGCACTCGCCGGCGCGGCTGAAGCAGCTGGCATGACGGCTTGCTCCGCGACCGGCGCGGTGGGAGGGGTCTTGGCGGCAGCGGGTGCCGGGGCGGGCGCAGCCTCCTTCGCCATGTAGCCTAGGACATCATCCTTTGTGATTCGGCCGGCCGACCCTGATCCGGATACCTTGCTCAAGTCAAGCGCATGCTCCTTCGCCATCTTACGGACGAGGGGCGAAGATCTAAGCTTCTCCGTACCTTCGCTGACCGCGGATGAGCCCGCGTGTTCCGCCTGCGCATCCGGGTTCGTCGGCCCGCTCGGAATAGGCGTTGGCTTGCCCTCGATAGCAGCGGGGGCACCCTTTGCCGGTTGCGCTACCGCACCTGCAGCCGCGCCGCCGATGACAGCCACCGTTGTATTTACCTGCACGGTAGCGCCTGCCTCCGTGCGGATCTCCTGCAGAATGCCAGCGACTGGTGCGGGGATTTCCGCGTCCACCTTGTCCGTCGAGATCTCAAACAAGGGTTCATCCCGCTCGACCTTTTCGCCTACCTTCTTCAACCACTTGGTGATCGTGCCCTCGAAGATGGATTCGCCCATCTGCGGCATGACGACTTCGGTGAGATGGCTCGCCCCATCGCCGCTCGTCTTCTCGGGCTCTGCTGGGATCGAATCTGCTTTGGCGGCCGGCATACTCGCGGGCTCTGCGGAGGCCGCCTGGGCTGCCTCGCCAATCACCGCAACCACAGCATTTACCTGCACGGTTGCCCCGGCTTCCACCTTAATCTCCTGCAGCGTACCTGCAACAGGAGAGGGAATCTCCGCGTCTACCTTGTCGGTCGAGATCTCGAACAGTGGCTCGTCGCGCTCTACCGTGTCTCCGGGCTTTTTCAGCCACTTCGTCACTGTTCCCTCGAAAATCGACTCGCCCATCTGCGGCATCACTACATCGGTCGCCATCTACCCTCTCCCACCTGCCAACATCCACTTGCAAACACCTCAGTGTACGGTACCTGCCGTGCGACTCGCACCAGCATCGCCGCACCGGCGTCGATCAGGCACTTTTTCCCCGCACACCGGGACTGCACCCCCGGCCGTCCGCTCGTTTGCATCCTAAACACCCATATGCGGCGCCCCTGCCGCTCTCAGGAGATCTATGAGCTTTCTCAGCGCTATCTCGTCTCTTATCGGCCAGTCATCCAGCACTGGCGAGTCACAGCCTTCTCCCGAACAGCACTCGGCTGCGGCCCAGGCACTGATGCAGCACTTCGGTTCACAGCCAGGTGGCATGTCCGGACTGGTCGACCAGTTCCGCCAGAATGGCATGGGCGGCCATGTTGACAACTGGATGGCTTCGCAACCAGGCGCACAGCCGGCCCAGGCCATTGCTCCGCAGCAGGTAGAACAAGGTCTGGGCGGTGGCGCGCTGGAGTCCATCGCGCAACGTGCCGGCATGTCGCCCGAGATGACGAAGATTGCCCTTGCGACGGCATTACCCCTGCTCATGTCGCACCTCGCTGGTGGTTCCGGGCAGCTTCCGGCCCAGGGTGGTGGCCTTGCAGGCATCGCTGAAGGTCTTTTCTCCCGCGCTCTCTAGCGTTCAAAACTTTCATCAGCCAGGCATTACTCGTAAAGGAACGTTTCTCGTTATGGCCGATCTCGAGCAACTCAAAGAGAAGTACGAACCAGTCATTGAACTTTTCCAGCACTTTTCCGCACAGGGCGCGCAGCTGCAGGAGACCGCTCTCGATGGCGATAAATTGCTTCTGAAGGGAACGGTTCCCTCGACCGTTATCGCCAACCGCATCTGGGACACCATCAAGGTCGTTGATCCTACCTACGCCGACCTTCACCATGAAATCGCCACGACCGGCGGAGCCGATCAGCCCTACACCATCGGGTCAGGCGACAACCTAAGCCACGTCAGCCAGTTCTTCTACGGCTCGGCCACTCACTACGCCAAAATCGCCGAGGCAAACAACATCAGCGATCCGAACAAGATCCATGCGGGCCAACAGATCAAGATCCCGGTACTCGAGTAAGATGAACGCCGAGCAGCAGCAAAGCTTCATGCGTCATCCTGGCAGCTGCCTTTCCAGCTGCCAGGTGTTTGAGGGGGCGCCGCTTCCTCTATGCGCGACCGCGGGTTGCTCCGGTAACTGCCTACTCGGCGAATGCGCGGTACACGAATGATCCGAGGTACCAGCCATCGATAAACTTGTAGGGGCTCTCCCCGGTGGTGTAGTGGCCGCACGGCAGTATGCGTGATTCATGCCGCACGCCTAGCCGCCTGAAGTTCTCCAGTACCTGCAATGAAAATTCTTCCAGGAACGTCAGATCGTAAGTGGCATGCACAACCAGCGTGCGCCGCCCACGAGTGAGCGCCGTTGCGGCGAAGCGATCCATGTAGTGGACCGGGCTGATCGCTCCCCACAACCCGTTCAAACGCTCCTGTGTGAGACCCGCGGCCTCAAAGGCCGCGCGGATATGGCGCGTGCTTTGCCCCGTCCAAACCACATCGCCAAATGAAGTCGAAGCATGGTTGAAAGCGCATACCTCGAGGCGTGCATCATGCGCCGCTGCAAGGAACGCATAGCACGACCCCAGGGACGTACCCAGCACCCCGAACTGCGTATATCCCTGCGCCTCGAGCCAGTCCACGCAGCACCGTATATCGACCACTGCCTGCCGGCATGCAGCCAAGGTGCGCCCAAGATTGGACGAGACCGCGTAGTCGGAACGCTCCAGTTCCGCTGGGCGACGAACATCGTGGTATGGCTTCGACAAGCGCAGCGCAGATATACCGAAGCGGTTGAACATGGTACAAAGCGCGTTGTGCGAGAAAGCATCCGCGTTCCACTGCGGCATAACGATCATTGCCTTTCGCGAGGCCTCGCCTGTCTGCCGGTCGGCAGCAGCCGGGTACCAGCGCGCATTCACAAGGTCGTTCTCGGGGAATGGTGTCCGCACGGGAGAGGTGAAGCGCAGGAACCGCGCGGTCGCTAACTCGCCACGCTCGGCGCGCGCCTTCCACTCTGCATCCTGCGCCAGCGTTTCCGGCCGCACATTGGTTGGGAAGAGCTGGGGATGCCGCTCCTCCAGCCGGTAATCCTTCGGTTGCGCATAGCCGAAGAACGAGTCACTGTCAGCGACGATAGACGCATTCACCCGGAGCATCGCCTGCTCGGCCTCCTCGAAGGAGACGTTAGCTCCGCTCTCGGCCCTGTCTATGTCCGCAAGTGCTTCCATCTGCCCGGGCACCGCGTCCCGCAGCCAGCCGAAGCCCCATTCCACTGGACGCACAATTCGATTCTCGTCCCGGGTTGTTAATTCTGTTTCCCACTCGAACATCCACCGTGCATACCGCTCTTTCAGCATCACCCCCTATGCTACCGGAGTTCGCCTGAGTCTCGCTGCATGCCTCGGCATCTGAAATGTGGCTGCTCCCGTGGTCCAAACCAATATGCTGCACCGGTACAAGGAAGCGAGCAACGCGGTCCCATAAAGAGAGGCCACCCAAAGCAAAGCCATGGCCGGCGGTTTGCGCAGGCACGCGACCAGGCGATGGATGGCCCCTTAATTTCTGTACGAAGTTTCCGGCAACTTTACGCCGGCAGTTCGGCAGAACTTGGATAGTTGTGCTGCTCTCTTCCCAGGTCCCCGTCGTATTTCACTGTGCTCTTAAACAACTCATATCGCCCGTCGTTGAACTGCCGTCCATGTTCACGCAGCGTTGCCATCTGTTGTTCGCCCAGTGGCTTGAAGTTGCGCAGGATCGCGAGGTTCTGGTCCAGCACTGCCATCGAATCCATCCCGGAAATGGTCGTCGATACCCCGGGGACGCTCATCGCGTACGACAGCGCCTCGGTCGGCGTCAGAGCTCCATGCACGATCGGCTCGCCTGAACCGCTCATGCTCTTCATTGAAAAGACGGCCATACCCTTCTGCACTGCGACTGGGATTACCTCCTTCTCGAACGAGCGGTAACTCGGGTCAAAGGGATTGATCGGCATCTGCACCGTGTCGAACTTGAAGCCGCGATTGAGCATGTCCAGGTGGATCGAAGGATTCTTGTGCCCGGTGAAACCAACAAAGCGTACCTTGCCCTGCTGCTTTGCCATCGTCAACGCTTCCAGTACGCCATCTGTCTGGTAGGCAAGTTCAGGATCGTTGTAATAGATCACCTCGTGTACCTGCCACACGTCCAGGTGGTCGGTTTGCAGACGGATGAGGGAGTTTTCCAGCATCTTCATGGCATACTCCTTCTTTCGGCCATGTGTGCATACCTTGGTCATCACGATCGCCTGGTCCCGCTTGCCTTTCAGCGCCGTGCCCACCCGCTCCTCGCTCATACCACCGTGATACTCCCACGCATTATCAAAAAAGTTGATTCCATGATCGAGCGCTTTCGCGACCATGTTGTTTACTTCCATCTGCCCTGATGCTGTTCCAAGATGGTAGCCGCCCATGCCCAGGATCGAAACCTGCAGCCCAGTGCTCCCCATCGCCCTCTTTGGCACGGTAAAGGAGGGCGTAGCCATGCTTCCATATTCGCCCTCGAAGTTAGGCACAACCGGATTGGGCATCTTCGATTGCGCACCCTTGCCTGTCGCATATGGGTATGTTGCCTGCGCGTCTGCTACTTTGCTCGTAGCCAGCACGGCTGCTGTGCCTGGCACCACGGCGGCCGCGCCGGTTAGTGCGGCGCCTTGCAGAAAGCGACGGCGCGATACGTCGGAACTCAGGCCTTCCGCCTTCACCGGCTCGCCGTTCGGAAGTTCAGGACTCTCGTTCCGCTGGGAATCATCATTGCTCTTATGCGTCATGACTCTCTCTCATTGCGTGTTTGTGTTCACTGGTCTTCGGCACTTACCCACAGCCCGCGGCCTGCACATAGGTGCGGGTTACACGCCGGGCGAAGTCGTAACCTGCGGAAAAGGACGGCCCGTGTTTTGCGTTTCATAAACCATCTGCTTTACCTCAACCTGCTCCAGGTCGAAGGGGAACTCGTGGGCGATGCGCGCTTCCGGATTATCAAACTTGATCGATGTCTTGTATAACTCGAAATGCCCATCTCCGGAGAATGGTCTGGCACGGTCCCGCAAACCCTGCATCTCGGTCGCGCTTAGCGGCGTAAATCCCTGCGCGATCGCGAGGTTCTGCTCCAGGATCGGCATCTCTGAAACGCCTGTGATCGTCGTCGTCACGGGCAGCGACATCGCGTACTTTAGTAATTCGGTAGCTGTAAATACGCCCTTCTGCACCGGCTCGCCATGGCCACCGATGGGCTTCATGCCGAGAGCGGCAATACCTCGCTGGATCAGCACGGGCAGTACCTTCTGCTCGAAGCTATGGAAGTTGGCATCGAAGGGGTTGAGCGGCATCTGCACAGCGTCAAAAGGGAAGCCGGTATTCAACATAGCGAGGTGGATATCCGGGTCCTTGTGTCCGGTGAAGCCGACAAAGCGTACCTTGCCTTCTTTCTTCGCCCTGGTTAACGCTTCCGCCGCGCCGCCGGGCCTCATGAACAGGTCAGGATCATTCTGAAAACTCACGCCGTGTATCTGCCACAGGTCCAGATGGTCTGTCTGTAACCGCCGCAGGCTCTGCTCAAGCATCTGCGTAGCCAGCGACGCATCCCGCCCGTGCGAGCAAACCTTGGTCATGAGAAATGCCTTGTCGCGCTGGCCTTTCAAACCCTTGCCGAGCCAGACCTCTGACTTACCGCGGTTGTACTCCCAGCAGCAGTCATAGAAAGTAACGCCGCCATCGAGCGCGCGGTGCACAATCTCGATCGCGGTCTGCTCACTGCCCGCCGCGCCAAGGTGATGGCCGCCAATGCCCATCGCCGAGATCTGGACATCTGTCTTGCCGAAGCGCCTCATGGTAATTGTTGAGTTTGCCATTGTTCTGGTTAGGATGCAGATCGCTTCACGGGGTAGCACCGGCAGGCAGTCATCAGCTATGAAGGCGATCAACAAGTCGCCCCTCGCACTTCACACTGGCACCACGCGTAGCAGGCGCAGCCCTGAGCTCAAACAAACGATCTCAACAATGGTTCTCAATAAAGGCTAGGTCTCGTTCCCCAATAAAAGCTGGGTCATCCTGAGCGAAGCGCAGCGGAGTCGAAGGACCTGCGGTGCTCTTATGCAACAGAGCTGCTGTCCCATCCAGCAACTCGCCTTGGCCAAAGGTACTCCCCTCAAACGATCTGATCTCAAAAAACGAGTCATCCTGCGCGGAGTCAAAGGCATCGTAGTGGTCTCAATGCCAGCCAGCCAGAATCCTTGATCCCGCACCACCGACTAAACCGCCACTCTCCGCACCCGCGCCGCGATCCCGCATAGCACCTCGTAGGGAATGGTCCCGCAAACCCCCGCGATCTCCGCCGCCGTCACCATCTCCGCGCCCTGCGAACCCAGCAGCACCACTTCATCCCCGATCTGGCACTCCGGGTTCCCGGACACATCCACCACCGTCTGGTCCATCGACACCCGTCCGACGATCGGCGCTCTCCGCCCTCGTATCAGCACGGCCCCGCGGTTCGAGAGCAGCCTGTTCAAGCCGTCCGCATAGCCGACCGGCAGCAGCGCTAATCGCGTTCCGCCCGGCGCCTCGGCTCGAAACGTTTCGTTGTACCCAACCGGCGTCCCCGGAGGCACGACCCGCAGCGAGGTCACCTGCGTCTTCCACGACAAGACGCGTTCCAGCGGCATTTCGCCTGTCAATATCCCCGTCGGCGACACCCCGTACAGCGCCAGTCCTGGCCTCACCAGCAGCTGCGCTCCAGCCTTCCGCGCCACGTCTGCCAGTTCGAGCAGCTGCACCCCGGCCACCGCGTTAGTCGAGTTGCCGGCATGCACCCACCGTGGTCCGATCCCTGCCTCGCGCAATTGCCCGAGCGCCTCCCGCAGCCCAGCCACCTGCCTCGCCGTGATTTCCTTGTCGTCGGGTGACGAGAAATGCGTCAGCACTCCCTCGATCGCGAGCGGCGAATCGTGCTCCAGCCCGGCACCCCTCAGCAGCGCCCGCAGCGTCGCACCGGGCGTCACTCCCTGACGTGACATACCGGTATCGATCTCCAGGTGCACCGGTACCGTCCCGGGGGGCATTTCCCTCCGCCGCGCCGCAGCATCCAGCAACGCCAGGTGGTAGCCTTCCCACACCAGCGGAGTCAGCCGGTGCTCAAAAACCTCGCCTTCCTCGCCCGGAAAGAAGCCCGACATCACCACCACCCGCGGCTCCGCGGGCGCCGCCCCGGGCATCGCAACGCGAGGCCGCCCCAGCGATCCGCGCAGCAGCACAGCCTCCTCGACCGACGTCACCCCCAGCCAGCCAGCCCCGGCCTCTGCCAGCGCCCGGCCGCACAGCCGCAATCCGTGTCCATAGGCATTTGCTTTGATCACCGCGATCAGCGACGGCCGCTCCCCAGCCACCGCGCGTGCCCCGTCAACGGGCCGCACCCGCGCCTCCGCGTGATGCGGGGCAGGGGCAGTCCAGCGATACACGCTCGCTTCCAGCCGCTGGTAGTTGTCCACAAGCGACTGGAGCCGGATCTCCGCGTAGGTTGGCCGCATCATCCGCCCGCCGCCATGCTACTGCGGCGGGTTCGCCGCCGCCGGCGCCTGTGCCGGCGGTGTCTGGCCGGTAGCCGGCGACGCACTGCTGTCCTTGCCCTTGTAGATCAGCGGTATATGGAAGGGCAGCGCCGCACTGGACTTCTTGGCGGGCGTGGTTGCCTCGGTGTCCGGTTCCGCGGTCCCGCTCGCCGCGCCGCCGGTCTTCCGCGCCACGGCTGCCTTGCCCCTTCCGCTTTCCAGTTGGTCCACCACCGCTGTCCGCTGGGCACTCACACAGCTCCAGCTGTTGCGGGTTCGCTGGTACACATGGGTGAAGATTCCTCGCTCGTCCCGCGTCCGCTGGTCTTCCTTCAGCCGCAGAATGTACGTGCCTTCCACGATCGCCACGTCGCTCATCACCCGCACATTCACCACCTTCTGCTCCACAGAAAGCAGCGGCTCCGGCAGGCCGGCGATCACGGCAGCAATCGACTGGTTCCGCGTATTGACCTCCGCTCCCGCG
>CAXTEW010000008.1:0-22790 GCA_964243175.1 uncultured Acidobacteriaceae bacterium | reverse complement strand
GGTGCCGCCGCCAATCACGCCGGGGTTCACCGTCAATCCGCCCTCTGTCAGCTGCGCCAGCGAAGCCAGCTGGTGCCCCAGCTCGAGTACCGCGCTGTGGCCCGCCGCGAAATCAACCCCGCTATGCGCCGCTACTCCGCGGATCTCGAGCCGGTACTGCCCGACGCCCTTCCGCGCCGTCTTGTAGGCACCCTCCGCGCCCTGCGCCGGCTCCAGCACATAGACCGCCCCGCAGCCGCGCGCCACCTTTTCGGTCACCGGCCGCGAAGCAGGACTGCCAATCTCCTCATCGCCATGTAGCAGCAGGGTCACGGGCCGTGTGCGTGCCCCGGTCTGCCGCAGCAGCCGCAACGCCGCAAAAGCCATGGCAACGCCGGCCTTCATATCAAGCACGCCGGGCCCGCTGATGCGCTCGCGCGCGACCCGGTACGGCATGGTCCTGAGCGTGCCTTCCGCCCACACCGTGTCCAGGTGCCCCAGCAGCAGCAATGGCTCGCCCTTTATCCCTCTCGTCGCGGGAAAGCGGGCTTCGAGCGAATCCGCATGGTGCCGGCTGCGGTGGAAACGAACGCGCGCACCCAGCGCCTGCGCCCACCCCGCGGCCAGCTGCAACGCACCATCGCAGGCAGCCTTGTTGTGCGAAGGCGTTTCCATGCGCACCAACTTTTCCAGCTGCGCCAGCAGGGCGGGCTGCTCAGCCCGCGCTCGCGTCAACAAGGTGTCCAGCGCAGCAGTTTCCAGCTCGCGCGGCACTGCGGTGTGTCGATTCACGATCGTCTCCACCTCGCTTGACCAGTCTAGGCGGCGCGAGATTCCAAGTCATCCTGAGCGAAGCGGAAGATCTGCTTGCGCCTTGTTTCACAGCCAGCAACACCAAGAACGAAGCCACATCCTCCTGGCGCGTCAAAGGGAGTTATGAAATCGGCCGCGCGCTGTAGCATGCTTGCGAAGCCGCTTGTGAACTGCGCACTGCAGGCGGGCGTGGGAGGGGTTACTTGAGCACAGCCAGTGCTGTTGCACTCGATGCCGGAATCGCAGGCGAAACGAACGCTGCCAGCAAGCGCCTGCTCTCGGTCGACCTGCTCCGCGGGCTCGATATCGCCTTCATGATCCTGGTCAACGACCCGGGCGACAGCCGCGTCGGCTTCCGCGCGCTCGACCATGCAGACTGGAACGGCTTCACGCCGACTGACCTTGTCTTCCCGACGTTCCTGTTCCTCGTAGGCGTCTCGCTAGTGCTGGCCTACACCCGGCGCGAGGCCGAAGGCGTAGCACGCCGCGCCTTCCTGGCGCATGCTTTCCGGCGCACCCTGCTGCTGTTCGCCATCGGTATCCTGCTCAACGGCTTTCCGCTGTATCCATGGCGGACCGTCAGGATTTACGGCGTGCTGCAGCGGATCGCACTCTGCTACGGCGCAGGCAGCCTGCTGCTGGCGTTCACGCAGAACAATCGGCAGCGGGTGCGGATCTTTGTCACCGTGCTGCTCAGCGCACTGCTCGGCTACTGGCTGCTGATGCGCTTTGTGCCCGTCCCGGGCCATGGGCTGCCGGTACGCGACTTCCCGCTGCTCGACAAGGACATCAACCTCGTCGCCTGGCTTGATCGCAAGCTGCTTCCCGGGCGTTTGTACGAGGGTACGCGCGACCCGGAAGGGCTGCTCAGTACCCTGCCGGCGATCGGGACTCTGGTGATGGGTATGCTGGCCGGCCTGTGGCTCAAGGGTGGGCAAACAGCGCAGCGCAAAGCAGCGGGCCTCGCCATCGCCGGGCTCAGTGCGCTGCTTTGCGGCGGTGCCTGGAATCTCTTCCTCCCCATTAATAAGAAGCTCTGGACCAGCTCGTACGTGCTGTGGGCCGGCGGCTGGTCGCTGCTGCTGCTGTGCTTTTTCTACTGGCTGTGCGATGTGCGCCGGGTACGCGGCCGCGGCTGGATGCCCCTGCTTGTCTTCGGCAAGAACGCCATCACCGCGTACGTCTTCGCGGAAGTCCTGGCTGGCTGCGGCTTCCTTATCCATGTGGGAAGCGGTGCGCAGGCCCAGCCAGTTTCCAGCTTCATCTACCACCACGTCTTCGCCGGCGTGGGCGGCCCGGCCATCGGCTCGCTGCTCTTCTCGCTGGCCTTTGTCGCCGTCTGCTGGCCGCCCATGGCATTGCTGTATCGCCGAGGCATCTTCCTCAAGGTCTAGGCAGGGGCGGGATCGGGGATGCAGAAAGCTTGTGGTCGCGGCGAAAGTGAGTAGCGTCTGGCGGGTCGTACCTGCACCAGGCCCAGGGCCCCTCGATGCTACCCTCGAAACTGGGTCTCCAAAATGACAAGCATGTACGAGAACGATGGCCCCGGAAGCCGCGCAAGGCAGGCTGATCCCGGCGCACAGGCCTCGGGCGCAGAGCAGATCAGCCCCGATCTGCAGGCACGCTCGGGCTTTGGCGAAGCCGGTGGTGAACCGCAGCCGGAGCGTGCTTCCCGCTTTGTCCGCGCATGCCTCCGCCAGCCCGTCGATCGAACCCCGGTATGGTTTCTGCGCCAGGCCGGCCGCTATATGGCGGAGTACCAGGCAGTGCGCAAGCACCACTCGCTGCTCGACATCTGCAAACAGCCGGCGCTCGCAGCCGAGGTCACCATCACCGCGGCCGAGAAGCTTGGCGTGGATGCGGCAATCATCTTTGCCGATCTCCTGCTGCCTTTTGAGTGCATGGGCCTCCCCTTCGAGTTCCTCGCCGGCGAGGGTCCCGTTGTCCACGCGCCCATCCGCAGCCGCGAGGCGGTCGACGCCCTGCGCACCGACCGCGCCCACGAGCTCGGCTATGTCGCCGAGGCGATCCGCACCGTGGCTTCTCATTTCCGCTACCGCCGGCATGATGACACCGACGACGCACTCGGCATCATCGGCTTCTGCGGAGCGCCCTTCACGCTGGCCAGCTACATGATCGAGGGCCATGGCTCGCGCCAGTACATCCACACCAAGACCATGATGTATCGCGATCCCGCCGCCTGGCAGCTGCTGCTTGAAAAGCTGGTCAAGGTGCTGCGCGCCTACGCTCAGCAGCAGGTCGATGCGGGCGCTGACGTCATCCAGATCTTCGACAGCTGGGCCGGCGCACTGGCGCCCGCCGACTACCGCGAGTTCGTGCTGCCGGTCACACGCGAGCTGGTCCGTGCCGTGCAGGCCATGGGCGTGCCCGTGATCTACTTCGGCGTCGACACCGCGACCATCCTGCCGGCCATGCGTGAAACCGGCGCCGACGTACTGGGGCTCGACTGGCGGACCCCGCTGGGCAAGGCTTGGCGCGAGCTCGACTACAGCTGCGCGGTCCAGGGCAACCTTGATCCCATCACCCTGTTTGCTGACCCGGCACTGATCGACCGGCGTGTTGCTTCCATCCTCTCGGAAGCAGATAACCGCCCCGGCCACATCTTCAATCTTGGCCACGGCATCGTGCCCGGCACGCCGGTCGAGCATGTGCAGCACGTGGTGCAAACCGTGCGGCGGCTCTCGCAGCGTGTCGAGTCCCATCCGTCAAAGGAGCCATCTCATGCCTGAATCGAAGCGCGCTGTCCTGCTGCTGGCCCACGGAACACCGGACGAGCTCGAAGACATTCCCAAGTACCTGAGCAACGTGGTAAGCGGCCGGCCGATGCCGCAGTCGGTCGTTGAAGAGATCACCCATCGCTACGGGCTCATCGGCAAGAGTCCTCTGACCGCGCTGACCCTGGAGCAGGGCCGGCTGCTGAGCGAGGCGCTGGGCCTGCCCGTGTATGTCGGCATGCGTAACTGGAAGCCTTATATTGTTGACGTCGTCAAGCAGATGAAGGCGGACGGCATCACCGAGGCCGCGGCTATCTGCCTGGCGCCGCAGAATTCGCGCACCAGCGTTGGCCTCTACCGGCGTGCCGTCTTTGCCGAGGCAGGGGACGCCATCCGCATTGACTTCATCGAAGGCTGGGCCGAGCATCCGCTGCTGGCAGACGCTTTTGCGGACCGCCTGCGCCCGGTGCTGGAGCAGGTCAGGCAGGAGACCGGCGAAGCCGCGACCGTGCTGTTTACCGCCCACTCTGTCCCTTGCAGGACCATCCAGACGCCGGCTGCCGGGGCTCCGCCAACTCGGCTGGGCACGCCTCCGCCGGCGAGCGCCGCGCAGTCAGCTCCCGCCACCGCCGCTGCGATGAGCACCCCAGGCGAGAGCACCTCCCCGGCCGCCGGTACAGCTCCCGCGACCGAGCCCGCGACGCCACCCCATGCGCCCGAAGCCTGGGTGCTGTCTTCCGCGGACACCGCCCGGCAGGACGGCCGCCCCGTGCCTGCGCCTGACCCCTACCCGGTCGAAGCCAAGCGAACCGCGCAGCTGATCGTGGAACGCACAGGGCTTGGTGAAAACCAGTGGTGCTTTGCGTTCCAGAGCCAGGGCATGGCCGGCGGCCCGTGGATCGGGCCCACGGTCGAGGACACCCTGACCGCGCTCCACGCGGCCGGGGTCAAGACAGTCGTGCTGCAGACGATTGGTTTTCTCTGTGACCACGTCGAAATCCTGTACGACATCGATATCGCCTTCAAGGAGTTTGCCGCCGGCCTGGACATGCGCCTGGAGCGCCCTGCCTCGCTGAATGCATCGCCCCTGTTGACCGAGGCGCTCGTCGATCTGGCCCAGCGCGGCTTCGCGCGGCTGGACGCCCACTCGGCAGCGCTGGCCGGCAAGGAAGCCCGGCTGGTCCTGCAATGAGCGAGGCTCTGCCCGCGAGTAACGGCGATCCGAATGGTGGGTGCAAGCGTATTGCGGTCGTCGGCGCGGGCATGGCTGGCATGGCCGCAGCCTACGAGCTGTCGAAGCAAGGGCAGGAAGTAGTTCTCTTCGAGGCAAGCGCACGCCTCGGCGGCACGGTCGAAACGGTCCACCACGGCGGCTTCATCAGTGAGACTGGCCCGGACTCCTGGGTCTCTGACAAGAGTGCGGCTCGCGACCTGGCGACCGAACTGGGCCTGGCCGACGAGATCATCTACTCGAATGACGCGGTGCGCCGCAATTACCTGGTCGGGGTGCAGGGAGGCAGTCGCAGCCTGACGCCGATGCCTGACGGCATGCGCATGATGGTCCCGACGCGCTGGCTGCCGATCCTTGAGTCACCCCTGTTCAGCTGGCAGGCACGGCTGGCGTACCTGCGCGAGCCGAAGCGGGCTGCAGAGTTGAAGGCCGCAGCAGGGGAGCGTCCGGAAGACTTCGACGAGTCGGTGCGGACGTTTGTGACCCGGCACTTCGGCGAGGAAGCAACAGAAACGATCGCCGGGCCGCTGTTGGCCGGGGTATTCGGCGGCGACATCGAGACGCTGAGTGCCGGCGCGGTGCTGGCCCCCTTTGTGCGCCTGGAAAAAGAGCACGGCAGCCTGATTGCGCCAACCATGGAGCGGATCGAGCGGGACAAGGCCGAGGGGAAACCCACGCCACCGGTGTTCACGACCCTGCGCAGCGGGTTGTCGACCCTGGTGGAACGCATGGCGGCAACACTGCCAGAAAACGCCATCCGGAAGAACACCCCGGTTCGGTCGATCGAGAAAACCGTGGAAGGCTGGACCGTGCACAGCGAGCCCCACGGGGCGCAGCCGCAGACGGAACACTTCGATGCCGTGATCCTCGCAACCCCGGCCCATGTCACGCGGGGACTGCTGCAGCCGGTCCATGCCGAGGCAGCGGCGCTGCTGCAGATGGAGGCTACCTCGGCGATCGTGGTCGCGCTCTGCTTCGACGAGCCATCGTCGGCAAAGCTGCGCATCCCACGCGGCTTCGGCTTCCTGGTGCCGCCGAAGCAGGCGCTGAGTGCGGAGCCGGAGCTGCTGGCCGGCACCTTTATGCACCAGAAGTTTCCCCATCGCGCGCCGGAGGGCTGCGTGTTTCTACGCGGCTTCTTCGGCGGGCATGCAGCGCCGCGAATGATGGACTGGGAGGATGACCGCATCGCGGAAGCAGCGCGCGCACAGTTTTCTCTGCTGCTGGGGCCGCTGCCCGCGCCGGCCCATGCGGTGGTCCGCCGCTGGCCGCGCTCGCTGCCGCAGTATCGCGTGGGTCACGCGGCACGCGTGCGCGCATTGCACAGGCACCTGGAATCGCTGCCTATGCTGGCACTCACCGGCAATGCCTACCACGGCGTAGGTTTGCCGGCGCTGGTGCATGACGCACAGAAAACCGTTCGCTCGCTGCTTGCGCGCGCTACGGAGTAGGTCTGCTCCGCGAAGCCCCACTCCATTGTGTGCGCCGCTGCGGGCGCATGCTCCGGTGACGGCACCTTAGGATGCACTTTCTGCCATGGCAGGCAGCAGCCCTCCCGGATTCCGGCTTTTGCCACCTCGCGAAAGTACAAAGCTTTCTGGCAGGCTGCGCTTCTACCCGACAGCGCCTCTATCTGTTTAGATGAGGAAGTACCTGTGGCATCGGGGGCAACACGTTGAAGGATGGTCGAATGAGGAAGGTCGCAATCGTAGGTGCCGGGCCTGGCGGCCTGGCGGCAGCCATTTTGCTGGCGCGCTCGGGCGTTGACGTCACTGTAGTGGAAAAGCGCTCTCAGGTGGGCGGACGCACCTCGACGATCAACCAGGACGGTTTCAAGTTCGACACAGGTCCGACCTTCTTTCTGTATCCTCGCGTTCTTCGGGAGATTTTTCTTGCAGCCGGCTTTGACCTGGAAGCCGAGATCCCCATGGTCCGGCTCGATCCGCAATACCGCCTAGTCTATGGTTCCGGCGGCGAACTGCTGGCCACTCCGGATGTGGAGCGCATGTCGCAGGAGATAGCCAAGTTAAGCCTGCATGATGCAGGAGGCTTCCACCGTTTCATGGCGGAAAACCGCGTCAAGCTCGAAAAGTTTGTTCCCTTCCTCGAGTCGCCATTCGAGTCATGGCGCGACCTGGTCCACCCGGATATGCTGCGCCTGCTTCCGCTGCTGCGCCCATGGCGTTCGCTCGATGGCGACCTGCGCTCCTATTTCGACGATGAACGTGTCCGGCTTTCTTTCTCGTTCCAGTCGAAGTATCTCGGCATGAGCCCATTCTCGTGCCCTTCGCTTTTCTCCATCCTTTCGTTTCTCGAGTACGAGCACGGTGTCTTCCACCCGATCGGTGGGTGCGGGGCCGTGAGTGAAGCGATGGCACGGGTGGCGCAATCGCTTGGCGTTCGTATCCTGCTGGATGAGCCAGTGGAAGAACTGCTGTTTGAAGGTCGCAAGGCAGTTGGTTTGCGCACCGCGCAGAGAACCCTCGCCGCCGACTCCGTAGTTGTGAATGCAGACTTTGCTGACGCCATGAAGCAGATGGTGCCTGACAAGCTGCGGCGCAAGTGGACAGACAAGAAAATCCAGAAGAAGCGTTTCTCCTGCTCTACCTTCATGCTGTACATGGGCATTGAAGGGATGTACGAGGATGTGTCGCACCACACGATTTACCTGGCCAAGGATTATCGCCAGAACCTGCGTGACATAGAAGAGAATCATGTGCTCTCCGACGATCCATCTTTCTATGTGCAGAATGCCTGCGTCACCGACCCGACCCTGGCGCCGAATGGCATGAGTACTCTGTATATGTTGCTGCCTGTAACCCACGACACCGGGTCAGTGGACTGGCCCAGGGAGCAGGCGCGCTTCCGCGCACTGGCGATAGAGCAGATGGAAAAGATCGGCATCAAGGATGTGGAGCGGCGGATCCGCACGGAAAAGATACTGACGCCGCAAAGCTGGAATGAAGAGTACGGGCTGTACCGTGGAGCTACGTTCTCGATGTCGCACTCCTTGCGGCAGATGCTGCACATGCGCCCACATAACCGCTTTGAAGATCTGGACAGCGTGTATCTCGTTGGTGGCGGCACCCACCCGGGCAGCGGTCTTCCCGTTATCTTTGAGTCTGCGCGGATTACCTCCCGGTTGCTGCTCGAAGATCTCAAGATCGAGCCGCAGTGGAATACGGAGCCGGTCCCGATCGGCACGCCGCCGCAGGATTCTGTCTTTGAAACGGTAAGTGGGGATTAATGGCCACTATGCCTCATCGACTGGCAGGCGTAGCCGCTGCTTCCGCCCATGCAGCGGAACCCGTGCTTGCGTATGCGGCAATTCGGTTAGAGCAGAGAAAGTGGTCTGACACGCCGCTTGCTGCGCGGCTTGCGATGCTGCGGCGTTTTCGCGCGGAAATCGCCGCGGGCTCCCGTGAGCTTGCCGCGACAGTCCCCCTGGACTATCTCGGGAGCCTGCACCGTACCGAGGCCGACACGCTGGTAGCGGAGGTGTTGCCCCTGGCCGAGGCGTGCCGCTTTCTTGAGAAGGAAGCCGCTTTTACGCTGCGCAGTCGCCGCGAAGGCTCCAGTGCGCGCCCGTTCTGGCTGCGTTCGGTTGACGTGGAAGTAGAGCGCGTGCCGCTTGGCATTGTTCTTATCATTGGCCCCGGCAACTACCCACTGTTCCTGCCTGGCTCGCAGGCACTGCAAGCCCTGGCAGCGGGCAATGCCGTGCTGTGGAAGCCTGCGCCTGCGGGCGTTGCCTGCGCCCATGCCCTGCGCGTAATGCTGATCGCCAGCGGCATGCCGCCGGCACTGCTGACTATTCTCGAGAGCTCGCCTGCTGCGGCAACGGCGGCGATTGAAGCCGGCGTCGACAAGGTACTTCTCACTGGCTCTGCCGCTACTGGCGAAGCTGTGCTCCACGCCCTCGCTGCCACGGCGACACCCAGCGTGATGGAGCTGTCGGGCTGCGATGCAGTCTTTGTCCTGGAGGGTGCGGACCTGGGCCGGGTTGTCGACGCGCTGGTCTTCGGGCAGCGACTGAACGGCTCTGCAACGTGTATGGCACCACGCCGCGTGTTTGTCGCACACAATCTTGCAGACAAGCTCGCGGTTGCGCTGCATTCCGTACTCCGCGGGCAGCAGCCGGTAGCCGTGCCGGTAAAAACAGTGGCGCTGCTGCAGGGCTGCCTTGAAGATGCTCGTGCGCTGGGAGCGCAGGTGCTGCTTGACGGATCACTGCCGGCGACGCCGCAGGATGCTCCGCGCACTCACCACGCCGGCCAGGGTTTGTCGCTCGTGACGCCGCTGCTGTTGGCGGACTGCCAACCGGCAATGCGCATTGCGCACACAGACCTTTTCGCCCCTGTGCTTTCCTTGCTCGCGTTCCGCAGTATCCAGGAGGCGGCGACGATGCACGAGCACTGTCCGTATGCGCTGACTGCTGCGATCTTCGGGCCAGAAAAGCAGGCCCGCGCCCTGGCGCAGCGAATTACCGCGGGGACCGTGCTGTTGAACGACATCATCGTCGCAACCGCTGATCCGCGGGTGCCCTTTTGCGGTCGGAAACGTTCCGGCTTCGGCTCGACCCGCGGACGGGAGGGTCTGCTTGAGATGACAGCGCCGCGAGCAATCGTGCGTCAGCGGAGCCAGAGTCGCATCGCCTACCAGCCGACCACAGCGGCGCATGGCGAGCTCTTCGCCGGCTACCTGCAGGCAGCCCACGCCCAGGGCTGGCGCAACCGGCTGGCCGGCTGGCGCGCCATGGGCAAAGCAGCATCCGGGTTGCGGCCGCCGAAAACCTAAGGTGGCATCCCATAGACGGGTTGTCGCGCAGACAAACGAGCAAGTGCTGAACGGGCGAGCAGCAGAGTGCTGGCCGCTCAGGCGATCCAGGTTCCAGAGGATGAGGAGAAGCAGCAGATGCGTATAGCAGTGATTGGTTCCGGGCTGGGCGGGTTATCCGCGGCCTGCACCCTGGCGGCCCGCGGCTACCAGGTTTCTGTGTTTGAGAAGAACCCCTGGCTCGGCGGCAAGGCTGCTGTACTTGAGGAGCAGGGCTTCCGTTTTGACATGGGCCCCACCATACTGATTCAGCCGTCCGTGCTGCGTCGCGTGTTTTGCGAGGCCGGGCGCAATCTCGATGATTACGTCAAGATGGTGCGTCTCGATCCGCAGTGGCGCTGCTTCTTCGATAACGGCTCGGTGCTCGACTTAAAAGACGATGTCGGTGAGATGGCGACCGCACTCAATGCGCGCCGGCCCGGCATGGGCGATAAGTATGTGCAGTTCATGCAGTACTCGCGCGACCTGCACGGTATCTCGGATCGCTTCTTCTTCTGGAAGTCCGTCGGCTCGATCAAAGACACCTTCGACATGAACGGTGCGTTCGACAAGCGGGTCCTGCGTGACCTGCTGCAGATGCGTATCGGCAGCACCGTGGCCGGCACCATCCGCAAGTACATTGACGATCCGGATGTCGCGCAGATGCTTGATCACTACGTGCAGTATGTCGGGTCATCTCCCGATGCGTCGCCGGCAATCCTGTGCTCGATCGGCAACATGCAGGCCGAGGAAGGAATCTGGTACCCGATGGGCGGCACGCGCGCGGTGCCGGAGGCGCTCGTCAAGCTGGGTCGCGAGCTTGGTGTTGAGTACCATACATCGACCGAGATCGAACGCCTGCTGACTGTGAAGGAAGGCAAGCGTGACAAGGTTATTGGCCTGACGACCACGGCTGGTCAGCGATACAACTTCGACGCCGTGGTTTCAAATGAGGACGCGGTACGGACGTATCGTGAACTCGTCGGGGGAACGCCGGCGGACAAGTTCAATCGCGAGCGCGACTACGAGCCCGCATGCTCCGGCGTCGTGCTGTACCTGGGCCTTAACAAGCGTTATGACCACATGGCGCATCACGACTTCGTGTTCTCCCGCGATCCGCATGAGGAGTTTCACCACATCTACGACCTGGGTGAGCCTGCTCCTGACCCGACCTGCTATATCGCTTCCACCAGCGGCACCGAACCTGCGACCGCACCGCCGGGTGGCGATGCGTTCTATGTGCTGGTGCACACGCCCTATCTCAGGCCGAATCATGATTGGTCGAAGATGTTCCCCGTCTACCGCCAGGTCATTCTCGATAAGTTGAAGCGCACCGCAGGACTGACCGACATTGAAGACCGCATCGTCTTTGAGCGTGCGCTGACACCGGTCGACATTCACAACCGCTATAAGGTGTTGAACGGCGCGATCTATGGGCTCTCCAGCCATGGTCGCTTCAATGGTGCGTTCAAGCCGTCCAACACGAGCAGCCAAATTGACGGGCTCTTTCTGGCTGGTGGTGCGGCGCACCCGGGGCCTGGCATGCCCATGGTGATGATGTCGGGTTGGATCGCAGGCGATGCGGTGGATCAGCGATTCCGTGGTGCAGAAACAGCGCTTGCCTCACGGACCCAGGCAGAGTCACTGCTGGCTCAGACACGATGACGCAGGGAACAGAGGAATGCAGCCTGGCGGCGACCGCCGATTCCCGCCGGCAGGCTGCGCTTCCCGCACGGCGATCCCCTGCTTCCTCCGTGAAGATCGATCGGCCATCGCGATCGCTGCTGGACTTTTTCGACGTGTATCTGCAGTTCTTTGTCCGCCGCCATTTCCATGCGATCCGGCTTGCCGGTGCGGAATACTGGAAAGATACACAACGGCCGCTCGTGGTCTGCCTGAACCATGCTTCCTGGTGGGACCCGCTTACGTCCATCCTGCTAAGCCGCCACCTGGATGTTCTGTCGGATCATTACGCGCCCATGGACGCGTTGGCTTGCGAACGATACGGGTTCTTCCGCAGGCTTGGCCTCTTTCCCGTGGAGCAGGGAACCACACGCGGCGCGGCGCAGTTTATGCGCGCCGCGGCACAGATTTTCAAAGACCGCAACGCGGTTCTCTGGATGACTCCGCAGGGAAGCTTCACCGATGTACGCACACGCCCGGTTGCTTTCCGCTCCGGACTGGACGCGCTGCTGCGCCGCGTTGGAGAGGTGACCGTGCTCCCGCTTGCGATCGAGTACACCTTCTGGGATGAGCGCTTACCGGAAGCCCTGGCGCTGCTCGGCGAGCCCCTGGTCTTCCGGCAGGGCAGGCTGATGCAGCCCGGCTACGAAACCGGCGCCCTGCGTGGCTATGCGCCCGACAAGCCTGCATGTGCGCCGGGGCTGCAGGTCGCTGCCGCGCTGGAGCAGACTCAGGATACCCTGGCGCGCATGGCGGCCATGCGGGACCCCGCGTTGTTTACCCCCGTGCTGACCGGCTTTGCGGGCACCAGCGGCATCTACGGTGTGTGGCAAAGATTTCGCGCCCGCGTGCGAGGCGAACAGTTCGAAGCCGAGCATGGCAGCCTGCGGACACCGGCCAGTCGATAGATCACCACCATGCATGGGGTGGTGTGGGAGTAAAAGCCGACGATGATGCAGAAGAGGAATCGCCCCATGACTTCGCTGCCGCGATCCCCGTGGCTGCTTCTGGCGCTTGGCTGCGCCGTCGGCCCGCTCCTCACCTTCTGCGTCAACCTCGCCTGGTACCGCAAGCCCGGCGAGCAAGCAGCAGGGTCTGAGTTATCCGCGGCTCGCCGCACCGACGGTATCTCTGTGCTGATCCCGGCACGCGATGAGGAAGCCGGCATTGTTGCGGCTGTCGAAAGCGTGCTTGCTTCCCGCGATGTGGTGCTGGAGGTGATCGTGCTCGACGATGGCTCGATCGACGGAACAGCAGAGCAGGTGGAGCGGGTGCATGCGCGTGACGCACGGGTGAGCCTGCATGCAGCGCCGCCCCTGCCGCCGGGCTGGAACGGCAAACAGCATGCCTGCGCGGCGGCTGGCCGCCTGGCGCGCTACCAGGTGCTGTGCTTCATGGATGCGGATGTCCGGCTGGAGCCGGATGCACTCCGGGCCCTGCTGTGGGAGCTTGATGCTGGTGAGTGCGACCTGGTGACCGGCTTTCCGCTGGAAGAAACGGGCACCTGGCTTGAAAAGCTGCTGATCCCCTTCATCCACTTTGTGCTGCTGTCCTACTTGCCAGTGCCAGGGTTGCGGAAGCTGCCCCGGGTGCCGTCACTCGCCGCCGGTTGCGGCCAGCTGATGCTGGTGCGGCGTGCAGCGTACGAGCAGAGCGGCGGTCACGCAGCGATACGTGACACCATGCACGACGGAATCCTGCTGCCGCGACTGCTGCGCCAGCACGGCTATGCCACCGATCTGTTCGACCTCACTGCGCTGGCGCGATGCCGGATGTACCGTAATGCCGGCGAGGTGTGGCGGGGTCTCGGCAAAAACGCGACCGAAGGCATGGCAGCACCCGCACGCATCGTGCCTTTCTCCATCATGCTTTTCTTCGGGCAGGTACTGCCGGCAGCATGGTTTGTCACAGCGCTGGTGAGGCGGGGCGAGTACCCGGGCGGCCTGCTGTGGTCGGGCGTCGCCATGTCGGCCGGCTACTTCGTTCGACTGGTGTCGGCGTGGCGCTTTCGGCAGAGTTTCGCCGGAGCCCTCTTCCATCCGCCGGCTACAGCCCTGCTGCTGGTGCTGCAGTGGTGGTCGCTGGGTCGCAAGCTCCTCGGCAAGCAGGCCACGTGGAAACAGCGGGTCTATCGCCTCGGCTGACACGCAGGCAGAACATGGGAATTTGAACGAGCCCGGGCCCGGAACAAAACGTAAGAAGCACGCATCAAAAATATAGAGGAAGGCGACGCGGTGGCGCAGAAAAAGCAGCAACAGGGGTTAGCAACCGTCATAGTCGCAGCAGCGGCGACGCTGGGGCAAGTAGCGCACGCAGCGCCGCCGGCAGACCAGGATGCACATACATTGGCATGGCACCAGCAGCTGGCGAACGCGCGCCTGGCGTACTATGCCGACCTTGAGGGCAAACGGGAGGCGGATGGGGAAGCGCGCGAACGCTTCGCCGCACTGATGCGCGAGCATCCACACGACTCGACGCTTGAGGCCTACAGCGGCAGTCTCGAGCTGCTGGAAGCCGCGCGCACCTGGGCTGTCTGGCGCAAACACACCCTCAGCATGGATGGCCTGCAGGAGATGGACGCAGCAGTGGAAGCGAACCCCGCGGACCTTGAAGCACGTTTTGTCCGCGCACTGACGACCTGGCACCTGCCCTTCTTTTTTCATCGCAGGGAACAGGCCGAAGCCGACCTGCTGTATCTGGGCCCACGCGCGGAGCAGGCGGTCCACACAGGAGCGCTGCCGCCCGAGCTCGCCGCCGCTGCCCTGGATTACTGGGGCCAGGTACTGCAGCAGCAGGAACAGCGGGATGCGGCGCAGCACGCATTCTCGGCGGCTGTACGGGTGGATCAAGCAAGCCCTGGCGGGCAGGATGCATCGAAGCGGCTGCATCCCGGGAGTTAGTCGCTGCTGCACCCAGGCACTTAGTCGCTGCGCGCTGGTTTCTCCTTCTGTAACCATGAGTGATCAGGTACGGCCCCCGCCTCGCCTGCGTGCAAAATGCTGGCGATGATGAAAAGCGGTCGTTGTTTCACCTCGGTGTACACCCGGCCGAGATACTCGCCCATGATGCCGAGCGAGATCATCTGCAAGCCGCTGAGAAACAGCATGCCAACAAAAAGCGTAGCCCAGCCCGCAACCCAGTGGCGGGTCAGGATGCGCACGGCCAGCGCCCACACGATACCAATGAACGAGAGCGCGGCCGCGCCAAAACCGATGTAAGTGAGCATGCGCAGCGGTACAGTGGAGAACGAAAAGATACCATCGAGCGCCAGGTTCAGCATCTTGTTCAACGGGTACTTGGTGGTGCCGGCGAAGCGCGCTGCGCGCTCATACTGAACACCGGTCTGTCGAAAGCCCGCCCAGGAGCACATCGCCCGCAGCATGCGGTGGCGCTCGGGCATGCTGAGCAAGGCATCCACAACGCGCCGGTCAATCAGGCGGAAGTCGCCCGTATCGAGTGGAATATCTGTATCGGCAAGCTGGTGAATGACGCGGTAAAAGAGCTTTGCCGTCCACAGCTTGAAGCGCGACTCACCCGCGCGGTAGCGGCGCACCCCGTAGACAACGTGGAAGCCCTGCTGCCACTGCGCGACCATGGCGCCGATCACCTCCGGAGGATCCTGCAGGTCGGCATCGATGATGACGATGGCTGCGCCCCGCGCGATTACCAGGCCGGCGGACACTGCCGGCTGGTGGCCAAAGTTGCGCGAAAGCGTGACGACCACTGTGTGTGCGTCAGCCGCATGCAGCATCGCCAGCGCCGCCGCTGTGCTATCCCGCGAGCCGTCGTTGACAAACACCAGCTCGTACGCCAGAGCCAGGCTGCCCATTACAAGGGTGAGTTGGTGGTGACAGGCTGCGATACTCGCCTGCTCGTTATAGCAGGGCACGATGACGCTGAGCACAATGCCCTCGTTCTGCCCGGCCGGTGCCGCCACCTTTGGCAGAGGAGAATCAGCCTCCTGCGAGGAGCGGCTCACCTTTTCCTGCAGATCACGTAGAAATCCTGCTGCACGCAGGTCCATCCGGAAGCAAAGGGGCCGAGAACATCAGCCGCCAGGCCAAGTGGATTAGGTACGGCGCTGTTCGGGTCAGCGAGCAGCAGGAAGTCCGCCATGGCAAGCACCGCTGCTTCCTCGTCGCGATGGCTTTCGAGGCGTTCCGGCAGGTAGCTTGCATTCTCAGACCAGCCATTCGGAGTGACGTCGCGCATTAGCCCCGCGCGCCCTTGCTCCTGCACCGGAACGATGGTCAGTTGCAGCCAGGGGGTGTTCAGCAGGACATCGTTATGCGTGGCAAAGGCTCGCGCGCCTTCCCAGAAGGGTGTCGCCCAGAAGGTATGGGTAGCATCGCCCTCGACCCCGTTCGGCGGTGACAGGAAAAGTCCTCGTGCATTCGGCGGAATCGGCGCCCGCTCCAGCGCCGCCTGCTTGTGTGCCTCCGGACGTATATAGATCAGCCCCAGTATCAGGAAAAGTAGTCCTGCTATGGCGCCGAAGCCGGCCACAAGCCGTTGTGAACGGTCGCGCATGACTGCGGTAGCGACGCATGCGCTGCTTACCAGCCAGACGATGTACCACATACGCACCGCGAAATAGGCAGAGCCGTTCATGGTGGCTGGAAAGACCAGACTGGCCAGCAGAAATACGAGCACACTCACCATGAGCCGGTCCGCCGGGCTCAGCAAACCTGCGCGCAGCCGCTGCGCGAGACCGGAGCGTCGCTGCAGCATGACAGAGAGTGGCAGCAGAAACAAAATGATGAACTGGCACAAGACACCAAAAACATTCTTGAATTTGAAGTAAGCCACGTACTGGCCGGTGAGCATCAGGATCAGCAAGGTGAAGTCCGGACGCAGCGTTCGAACCGAATCCGCGACCGCTGTCTTGTCGGCAATCACGACGGGAAAGACGAAGGCCAGGCAGGCAAGCACCAGAGCGGCACACTGCCAGTATTGCAGCTGTATGGATCGCCTCTGTTGCCAGCCGCCAAGCAGTTGCAGTCCCAGGTCAATGCCCGCCAGGCAGATCAGCACCAGGATCGGAATCGGATGAGCCAGCACAAGGACCACCAACACGGCCCCCAGCGCCGCCAGCAGCTTGCCTGGCGTCCGGGTAGTCGCAAGCCGTACATACAGGCTGAGCGCAAAGAGCAGAAGCCCGATCCCGAAGGTGAAGTTGAAAAATCCAGCGGAAAGAGGCCAGGAGAGCAGCAGCGGAAAGACCAGCAGCGATGCCGCTCCCGCGCAGGGGCCGAGCGCAAACGCAAGGGTTCGGAAACCAATCGCCAGCGTTGCCCAGATAAGGCCGACAAAAACTTTCTCGGCGGTGTCGATAGAAAGGAAGCGCTCTAACAGGATGAGCAGGTAGTAGTGGAACGAGTAAGGCTGCACCAGGTGACGGATGGAATAGAAGTGCGCGTACAGCGGCGAGCTGCGGGCGATGAGCTTCCCCAGGATCGCCGACAGGTAGACGTGCACCGGTCCATCGCCGTTTGGGAAAAGCGGAAGTGTGAAAAGAAAGGCTTCAAACAGCAGCAGCATTGCCCAGAAGAGCTGCGTGTAGGCTTTCTGCTCCTTCTGGTGTGCCACCACGTCTGCCGGCAGGCTCACCACGGCCTTACCAGCAACGGCGGTTGAAAGCATTTCATCTCCTGGCACACAAGCGAAAGGTTTCCTGCGACTGCTGCGGCCCATGGCGGCTGCCATCGACGCGCATCTTTTCAAATCTTCAAGGGCTTTCGGGCAAAGTACCAGAGAGAAAAAGCAAGCAGCACAAACATTAGTACCGATACCCCGTCGTGGTACAGAAAGGTGTGCGGCATGGCCGGGATTGCCGTATGGCCGCTCACTCCTTCATAGAGCTTCAGTACCACGCCCAGTAGTCCGATGATACCGCCGGCAGCAATCAGCCCGCTGGCGTACAGGGATCCGGGACTTATCTCGTCTGTAAGCGCGTCTGCTTCCGCGGCGTGTTTGCGTGCCGCGTTATCGACCATCCAGCGCACCACGCCGCCGGTAAAGATGGCCAGCGTGGTGGCGATCGAGAGATACACGCCGACAGCAAAAGACAGCGACCGGATCCCCAGCAGCTCAACCGCGATCACCAGGAAAACACCCAGCAATACCAGTGCCCACGGCAGCTGGCGCGTCAGGATGCCATTGATCACCGTCGCCATGAGGCGTGCCTGCGGCGCCGCTGCTTTCTCACTGCCGATTCCCTGGATCCACTGCACCTCGATCTTTTGGGTTGCGGGATTGTAGAGGTATTTGCCGTCGGCAAGATCATGCGAGCCGAGCGCATTCAGCAGGATGTACTGCGCACCGGCGCGCTCGTCATCCACGCCGCGGTTCGCTTCCTTGCCTTCCCCATGCAGTACGCGAAACTGCTTCCGCTGAAAGACGCCCTGGTCCTGCACGCCCTGGTGCGGCACGCTCAGGTTCCAGCTTCGATCCGCGGTGCGGAACTCTTCCAGCCCGCGGTTCATCGCATTCAGTGTCGCGCCGATCGCGACTGTCGACACACAGACACCAACCATCAGCGCCAGCTGCTGCTTCCACGGTGTCGCGCCGATCAGGTAGCCGGTCTTCAGATCCTGCGAAGTATCTCCCGCGTTCGCGGCGGCAATACAAACGACGCTGCCGATGGTCAGTGCGAGCGCGGCGAATGCAGGGGTTGTCCATCCCTGCACGAGAAAAATCGCGGAGGTCGCCATGAGTGTGGCGATCGTCATGCCCGAGAGCGGGTTGGCCGACGAGCCGATCAGCCCAACGATGCGGGAAGAAACAGTGACAAACAGGAAGCCGAAAACAATAATGAGCAACGATGCTGCGAAGTTCGCAAGCAGGCTGACCTGGGCCCCGGGTACCGGTTTGAAGGTAAGAAACAGGAACACGCACAGGGCCAGCAGCACCGAGCCCCCAACGACGACCCAGGTAGGCAGGTCGCGATCGGTACGGCCCACTGCCCCTGCTTCCGCCGCGCGATTGCGCACCCGGATGTTCCGCAAACCCGAGCGGAGCGCGCCGAATATCGTCGGCACAGTCCGCAGGAGGGTAAGCAGGCCGGCAGCCGCGACAGCACCCGCGCCCATCGGCCGCACATAGGTCGACCACAGCTCCGAAGGACTCATCTGCGCGATGGACTTGGTTGCCGGATACAGGGCTCCCGGCATGTGCGAGCCGAAGAAGTAGATAGCGGGCATCAGCACCAGCCAGGAGAAAACGCCGCCCGCAAAGATAGTCCCCGCTACTCGCGGACCAATGATGTAGCCGACGCCGAGATACTCGGAGGTCGCCTCGCAGCGGATCGCGGAGCCGCGCATGACATGCTGCGCACCAAGATCCGGCTCATAGTTCGGCGTTCCGGGCCACGCGCCCAGCAGGTTTTCATTCTGAAACAGGGTGTAGACCGAACCGATGCCGAGCGCGAGAAATACGCGGCTTGCGAAGGAGCCGCCGCGCTCCCCGGCGAGCAGTACGTCAGCGCAGGCCGCGCCTTCCGGGTAAATGAGCCGGCCATGCTCTTCCACGATGAGCTGGCGCCGCAGCGGGATCATGAACAGCACGCCCAGCCAGCCGCCCAGCAGGGCGAGAACAAAAATCCGCGCGTACTCGAGGTCGAAGCCGAGAAAGATCAGTGCAGGCAGGGTAAAGATGACGCCGGCAGCGATGGACTGGCCGGCATTGCCGGTGGTCTGCACGATGTTGTTTTCAAGGATGGACGCGCGCCCGAAAAAGCGCAGCACCGAGATGGACAGCACCGAGATAGGTATGGAAGCAGCCACGGTCAACCCGGCCCGCAGCCCGACATACACCGTGACCGCGCCGAACAGCAGGCCAAAGAAGGAGCCGAGCAGTAACGCGCGCGCCGTCAGCTCAGGCCGGTGCTCCGCCGGAGCGACAAAGGGGCGGAACGCGCCGGCGGGTGCCTGGGCAGGAACAGGAGGCAGGGGTATGTGCGACATAGTTGTGGCGGCGCCTCCGGGTGACTCGAGTACGGGCACCTGCCGAAGCGGTGCTGAAAGCGTGAGTGTACCAAGCAGCGTGGTTGGGGCGGCTAGTGGTCCGTTGTCGCGGGGTGTGGTTCTCTCGGGCTGGCGGCGATGGCGACCGTTTCGATAAGGGGCGCCGTGTAGGGAGCGAGTGCCTGTTTGCGCCGCAGGAAGAGTTGCTCGTAGTAGCGGCGGGACAGTGTCGCAACCAGAAGAGAAACACTGCTCACAATCAAAAAGCGAACTGTCAGCAGGGCGAACGACGTGTGCGAGCCACCGAGCACGCTGCCGGCAAACAGCCGGTCGTACAGGGCAAAGAGCAGCGGATGCACCAGGTAGAGCCCATAGCTGATGTAGCCGAGGAACGCGAGAAAACGCGCAGCGGGATGCCGCGGCACGGCTCCGGGCTGCTGGGCCTGCTGGACAGAGAGCAACACGGCCGCGACGAAAAAGCAGTAAGGGACCAGGCGGCCCAGCGCATCCCACACCGCCCAGCCCCACAGGCTGAACGCATGGGGGAAGCAGTGCAGGTAAGCGTAGGGCAGTAGAAATATACAGCCGGTGAGGAGCAGCCGCCGGCTGATTGCGGAGATATTTTCCTGGTGAATCCCCCCGCTCCGCAGAAGCAGCGCGCACAGAGCGCCGTACAGCAGCGCGTCCATGTTGGTCGGCAGCAGCAGAAAGGTGCTGATGTGGCGCAGGCTCAGCAGGAGGCGCAGCACCGGCGCCAGCGCGCAGCCGGCGAGCGTGGCATACAGCAGGGTGCGGGGCCGGCGCAGGGTGTTTACCAGCGTTGGCCACAGCAGGTAAAACTGCTCTTCCACGGCAAGGGTCCACAGCACGCCGTACTGCGACGCTGTGGTGTGAAACAGCTTGGCCATGTTGGCGACAAAGAGCAGGCACGCCACAACGAACATCCAGTTGACGACGCCTGTTGCTTTCAGGATAACCAGCATGAGCAGGTACGCGGGAAGGATACGGAGGGCCCGCCGGATGTAGAAGTTCCGGTAGTAGCGGGGCTTCTCCCGCTCCTTCAGCAGGATGCCGGTGATGAGGAAGCCCGACAGCGTAAAGAAGAGGTACACGCCCAGTTTGCCAAGACTCATCAAGTCGACGAAGAACATTGCCGGGGTGAGGTGCGCCGACTGATAACCGCTATTCGCAAACGCGTGGAAGATAACGACCGCAGCCACAGCAGCGCCGCGCAGCACGTCAAGACCCGGAACATAGCCTCGAGTCTCTAACGGGAGTGGCACGTTCCGCGGGAGCACAGGCATGGCCCGTGTATACACCATGCAGGCAGAGTCCGATCAGCCAGCTACGCCGATTGCGTGTTGCGGATCCGAGCGGCCCGTGTGCCCATGGGTCGCGGGCCGGGCACGATTCTGCTGGAACTGCCGGACCCGCCGCCACCAGGTGAACACGATGATGGCGAAGAGCGGAAAGATCGAGAGCAGGCGGCCCAGCCAGACGCCCTCCAGTTGCATACGGTAGTGAAAGACCAGCAGGGCGCTGAGCGGGACGCCTACCAGCCAGGTGCAGACCGTAGCAGCGGCAAACGGTATACGGGTTTCGCCCATACCGCGAAGGGCGCCCTGCAGCACGGTCTGCGCGCCGTCCAGCACCAGCGAGCAGGCGCAGATCAGGAAGATCGGTATGGTGGCCGCGATCACCGCGGGATCTGTCGTGTAAATGCCAGCCCACAGCCTGGGCGCCGCGATGAAGGAGACCGACGCCGCGATCATGCACAGGCTGGTGATAAGGACACTGGCATAGCCTGCGCGGCGTACCTGCGCGCCATCGCCCCGGCCGTCACCCTGCCCGGTGCGCACGGCCGCCGCGGCCTTGACGCCCTCTGGAATCATGGCGCAGAACGCATACAGGTCCAGCACGACCTGGTTTGCAGCCAGCAGTGTGACCCCTAGCGTGCTGGTAAGCACGGTCGAGAAGCTTGCCAGCGACAGGTCCCCGAGGTACTGGAGCCCGACCGGCCAGCCCAGCTGGTAAAGCGCCCGCAGCCGGGGAGGGTGCGGTCGCCACGCGCCGGCGCGCAGCGTGATCGGGGCTTGGCGGAGCGAAATAGCCAGCGAAATAAGCAGAAGGGCAACCATGTACAGCCGCACCACGCAGGTAGCCCAGCCTGAGCCGGCAATGCCGTACGCCGGGAACGGGCCATGCCCGTGGAACGCGCTATGTCCATAGATGAGCAGCAGGTCAAAGAGCCAGTTCACCAGGTTCGCCGTAAGCAGCGACAGCATGACCCAGAAGGTGCGATCGATGGCCTGCAGGTAGTGGCGGACGGCCATATACAGCAGCAGCGGCGCGGCCGACCAGCGCAGCGCATTCATATAGAGGATGGTCTGGCTTACGATCGCGTTGTCGACATGGATCAGCCGCAACCCGTAGGGCGCGATGGTCGCGAGCAGCATCACCACTGGGGTACACAGTGCGACCAGGAAGAGCGACTGCACCAGCGAGAACAGGCCGTCCTCCGCGTCGCCGCGCCCGAAAGCCTGCGACACCAGGGCATCGAGACCATACAACAGGCCGACCGCGCAAAAAGCTATGGCGTAGAACAGGCTGTTGCCCAGGGATGAAGCAGAGATCGCTATGGCCGAGTGTGGCATGCGGCCGACCAGGATCGCATCCACAATGTAGGTCGACATCCAGCCCAGCTCGCCAAGCGCCAGCGGCGCACCCAGGCGCGTCGTCAGCCGCATCTCCGAGCCAAGGGAGTGCGAAGGCGTAGCCAGGCGGCGGCTGCCCAGGCCGCTACCCTGCTCGTCACCGGGCAGCTCGACTTCCCTGCTCTTGCCTGCCGAATCCATGGAGCCTTTCGTCGCGTGCACAGTGCGCGAAGCCCTTTTATAGCAAGACCACCGGCATCATGGCTGTATCCCGCCGCCCGCTGCTTCGCCTGATCAAACGCCGACCCATGCCCGAAGAAGCAGGGAGCAGCAGGCTTCGCTCCTTGGGATGCGAACGCCCGGGTTTGCTCCGTGGTTCTCTGGCGCATTCCCCGGTCCGCCCGTATACTCTGAGGCAACCGGGCGTTCACGGCTTCGCTGTACCCGCGAACAGCCATGAGCGGATCCGGAGCGAGGTGTGTCTTCACGAGCCACCGGCGACTACTCCCTGATTCCCGAGGCTGGCGCCCTGGCGCACGATCCCAGTGGCCCGGTGTCTCGCGCTTCTTCGCGAGCACGCTCCACAGCCTGGGTTCGGCGATCTTTCCCGCATCCTGTGCCGTCTGCGAGACGCCGCTGGCACGGCTCAGCCCTGCCCCTGTCTGTGACCTCTGCTGGAAAGACCTGCCGCCGCAGGCTGGCGTGTTGTGCCCGCACTGTGGCGAGGCCCTGGGAGTCCACGCCTTTGCGACAGAGGATCGAGCGCCTGGCGACTGGCTGTGCCGGCCCTGCCGCGTCTCTCCCCCTGCCTTTGATCGTGCCGTCGCGCATGGCCTGTATGCGGGTACCATGAGCGCTCTGCTGCACCTGCTCAAGTACGACGGGATGGAGCTGGTAGCGAAGCCCCTCGGCGAAC
>CAXTEW010000007.1:0-23642 GCA_964243175.1 uncultured Acidobacteriaceae bacterium | reverse complement strand
TGCGGTCCTGATTGCGGCCCCGCCCCCTGCGGCCCGACGGGCTGGGGTCCGCGCGGCGACCCGGTGGGCTGCCCGTCAGGGCGGCCACCTGGCAACGATTCAAGCGGATGGGAGCCGTTGCGACCCGCGGAGGCACCGTTTGCGCTCACGTCAGGCATTGTCTGCAAAGGACCATCCGGGAGCTGCTGCTGCGCCGCGCCAGGCGACTGCAACCCAGCCCCTCCTGTTTCGAGTGCCTGCATGAGAGTTGTGCCACGCGGCTTGGTCGGCATCGCGATTGGCTGGCCGTCTGGACCGATGATCTGCATCAGGAACAGGTAGCGGACCGTATCTTCCTGGAAGCGCGTCATCATCTGCTCGAACATGTCAAAGGATTCGCGCTTGTAGGCGACGAGCGGATCCTGCTGGCCATAGCCGCGCAACCCGATACCTTCCTTCAGGTGGTCCATGTTGAGCAGGTGGTCTTTCCACAGGCCATCCAGAACGCTCAGCATGATCACGCGCTCGTGGTAGCGCATGCCCTGCGTGCCAATAATCTCCTCCTTCGCGGTATAGCGGTCGCTTAGATTGCTGAAGATGGTCTCGCCCAGCTGGTTGCGGCTCAGGTCTTCCGGCTTGATCTCCTCGGCATCCAGATCGAGGCCGAAGTTCTCTTTCACCTTGGCACGCAGCAGAGCAGTATCCCATTGGTCCGGGTGCACCTTCTCGGGCGCGGCCTCGTCCAGGATCGCGCTCAGGATGTTGGGAACATAGTCTTCGACGACAAGCTGGCGCTGGTCCATGCCTTCCAGCAAGCTGTGGCGCAGACCGTAGACCGCCTCGCGCTGCTTGTTCATCACGTCGTCGTACTCGAGCAGGTGCTTGCGGCTCTCGAAGTTCTGAGCCTCCACTGCCTTTTGCGCGCCCTCGATGCGGCGCGAGATCATGCCGCTTTCAATCGGCACACCCTCTTCCATGCCCATGCGCTGCAGCAGGGTCGAGACCCATTCGCGAGCGAAGATGCGCATCAGGTCGTCTTCAAGTGACAGGTAAAAGCGGGAAGCGCCCGGGTCACCCTGGCGACCGGCGCGGCCACGGAGCTGGTTATCGATGCGTCGGGACTCGTGTCGCTCGGTGCCAAGAATGTGCAGGCCCCCGGCTGCGATCACCGCCGCATGCTCCTGCTTGACCTCTTCCGCGTGGCGCTCCATCGCGCGCTGCCACTCGGCCTCGGTGGTTTCAAACTCCTGGCCCTGGTAGTAGAAGCGCTCCATGCCCGGCGCAGCAATCGGCTGGATCGCGCCTTCTGCCGACGCGACCGGCTTGGCCTTCTTGCTGCGTGCAAGCTCCTGCTTGGCAATGAACTCGGTATTGCCTCCGAGCAGTATGTCGGTACCTCGCCCCGCCATATTGGTCGCGATCGTGACCATACCCAGGCGCCCGGCCTGCGCGACGATCTCTGCTTCCCGCTCGTGGTACTTGGCGTTCAGCACCACGTGCTGCACGCCCTTGTGCTGCAGGATCTGCGACAGCAGCTCTGATTTTTCGATCGACGTGGTGCCGACCAGTACCGGCTGTCCATCCTTATGCAGTTCCGCGATTTCGTCCGCGACCGCGTTGTACTTTTCCTTCGCGGTCCGGAACACGACGTCCGGGTTCTCGATCCGCAGCATCTTGCGGTTCGTCGGGATGACTACGATTTCCAGCTTGTAAATCTTGTCGAACTCTACTGCCTCTGTTTCCGCCGTGCCGGTCATGCCAGACAGCTTCTTGTACAGGCGGAAGTAGTTCTGGAACGTAATGGTCGCGAGGGTCTGGTCCTCGCGCCGGATATTCACACCTTCCTTGGCTTCGACGGCCTGGTGCAGTCCATCTGCCCAGCGGCGCCCCGGCATCAGGCGGCCCGTGAACTCATCAACGATGATGACCTCGCCATCCTTGACCACGTACGCCACGTCGCGCCGGTACAGCGTCGTCGCCTTGATCGCGACTTCGACGTGGTGCTTCAATTCCCAGTTCTCTACATCGGCAATATTGCCGATTCCTAACAGCCCTTCGATCTTTTCCCAGCCCTCATCGGTAACCGTGATCGACTTGTGCTTCTCATCGACTACGAAATCGCCGGTCAGGATCTTCTCCTCACCCTTTTCGATCTCCTCGCCCTTCACCAGCGAGGGGATGATGCGGTTCACGCGGACATACTTGTCCGTCGTCTGGTCTGTCGGGCCGGAGATGATGAGCGGCGTCCGAGCCTCATCGATAAGGATCGAGTCGACCTCGTCGACGATGGCGAAGTAGTGCGAGCGCTGCACGCAGTCGCTCAGCTCGAACTTCATGTTGTCGCGCAGGTAGTCGAAGCCGAACTCGTTGTTGGTGCCGTAGGTGATATCGGCAGCATAGGCAGCGCGGCGCTGGGCGTCGTCCAGATCGTGCACGATCACGCCGACACTCAGGCCGAGAAACTCGTAGATCTTGCCCATCCACTCGGCGTCGCGCTTGGCCAGGTAGTCATTGACGGTGATTACGTGAACGCCGCGTCCGGCCAGCGCGTTCAGGTAGCAGGGGGCGGTCGCGACCAGCGTTTTGCCTTCACCGGTGCGCATCTCGGCGATCTTGCCCTGGTGCAGCACCATGCCGCCGATCATCTGCACGTCGAAGTGACGCATGCCGACGATGCGGCGGCCGCCCTCGCGGACCACGGCATATGCTTCCGGCAGAAGCTCGTCGAGGATCCGCTTCTCGGCAGCCGCGATCGCGTCCTCGCCATCGTTCTTGACGGCTTCCACGGCTGCAGCGATCCGAGCCTTGAAGGCAATCGTCTTGCCGCGGAGCTCGTCGTCTGAAAGCGCCTGCAGCGCGGGCTCGAAACCGGCAATCTCCTCGACGACAGGAAGCAGCCGCTTCACGACGCGTTCGTTGCTGGTGCCGAAAATCCTGGTTAATGTGCCACCGATCAAAGCAGTGAATCCTCGAACAGTAGTGTAAATGGTCCTGCCTGCGGGTGGCACACCGGGAGACCGCCTGCGCGGCTGGCGGTCACTTCGTGACGTGTCTACCCAGGGTCAACGACGCCGGCTGCCCCCTGTCTCGCTTCTGAGACATGGGTTTGGGCGCGCTCACGAGACCGGCTCCGGAGCACTCGTCACAGCTCGAGGGTGGAAGCTTCGCCTAGCCCCACGTCTCAGGGGCGAGGCGTAGGCCACCCGGTTTCTTTTTCTTCGTGCCGCAAGTTCAAGAACCAAATCCTTAGCGGCCCAGGTGCTGATCGAAGAAGCGGGCCATGGTGGCGTAGGCTTCGCGCGATTCCGGCAGGCTGACATCGTTCCAGAAGGCATGAGGCAGGCCGTCGAAGACCACCAGCTGCCCTTCGACGCCGTCGCGGGCCCAGGCGCGCTGCATGTTGGAGGTCCCGCTGAGCAGGATGTCGCGGCTGCTGGTCACGAACAGGGTGGGCGGCAGGCCGCTCAGATCGCTGTAGTTTGGCGACAGGGCCGGGTCATGCGGATCATGGGTGCCGGTGTATTCGCGGCCGGTCGAGTGGTGGTCCGGGTTGGGCGCAAGCACGTCCAGGTGGCCGGAGTAGCCCTCAAGCGTGAACAGCGCCTGCGAGTCGCCGGAGGCGGTGAAGTCGCCGGAACCGGAAAAGATGCCGAGGGCGCCAGGCTCCGGCAGGTTGAGCTGCTTGAGCCGCACTGCCACCTCGCCCGTCAGAAGCGCCCCGGCGGAGGTACCGTAGACCGCGATGTTTGCCGGCTTGTAGGTCTTGAGCAGCTCCCGGTACACCGCGACGGCGTCTTCAAGCGCCGCAGGGTAAGGATTTTCCGGCGCCAGGCGATAGAGCACCGAGACGACGCGGGTACGGGTTAGATTGGCGATCGGGATCGATTCCGTATAGGAGCCGGAATCGGAGTTGAATCCGCCGCCGTGGAGGCAGATCAGAACACGGTCGGTGTGGATGGGCGACGAGTTGGGCGGTGCTTGTCCCATCGCTGGTCCGCTGAGTACCGAATAGTGCGCGGGATCGCCAGCGGCCCCAACCCCGGTGACCGGGCCGGGCTTGGCGTCGGGCAGCGGATCGATGATATGCACCGGCACTCCGCCGACCTGCTGGCCCTCCGTGATCTTGACCGGGTACACCGCGGCCGACTTCTTCCCTGCCCCAGTTTGCCAGGTATCTGTCTGCGTCCGCCGCTCGGCGAGGGACTGCGGTTTGGCCGCGTCCGAGACCACCTTTGACCAGCGGGCGCGTGCCTCCGCGCTGAGGGTGGCAGGCAGCGGCACCACGCGGGTGATGTGCGCGGTCCCGTCCGGATCGATGACGCTGGTGTCGATCGTGGGTCCGGGCGGCAGCGTGCCCTGGGCGGAAGGCGTGGTCTGCGCGCAGGCAAGGGTGGCGATAGAAGCAAGAGCAAGCGAGGGGAGCAGGCAGCGGAGTCGCGACAAAGTGGGGTCCTTCAAGCGGAGGTAGCAAGCCGCCCAACTATACTGCACCGCCCCTACATAAGGCATCCGCGCCGAAGGCGCAGTGACCCGCCACGAAGTGGCCTCCAGCCGAGCAGGCGGTCTTGGTTACCGAGCCCGCGGATGAGTCCGGTCATACACCGCCGCGACCTGGGTGTTGGTCAACTGGGTATACCGCTGGGTAGTCGAGAGGCGGGCGTGGCCGAGCAGTTCCTGGATGGCGCGCAGGTCGGCGCCCTCTTCCAGCAGGTGGGTGCCGAAGGCATGCCGCAGGGTATGGGGATGGGTCTCGGCCGGCAGCCCGGCAGCGACCGCGAGCGCTTTGAGGATGCGGCCGATGGAGCGGGTGGTGAGTCGCGGCAGCGCGGCAGCTGCTCTTGCGTGAGGCGTAACCTGCACGGGCAGCAGCAAGGGGCCGCGGCCATTGGCGACCAGAATGGCGAGGGTGCTCTCTTTCCCGTCCCAAGCTGGGGTGCCTGGCTCGAGCGAAGCAGCAACCAGTGCGGCGGCACGGGTCGGCAGGTAGCGGGCGAGCGCAGCCGCGGCCGACTGGCCCAGCGGCACGTACCGCTCCTTGCGCCCTTTGCCCCGAATGCGCAGCAGTTCGCCTGCTGGGTCGATCGCTTCGAGGTCCAGCGAAGCGAGCTCCGCGTTGCGCAGGCCGCAGCCGTACAGCAGTTCCAGGATAAGCGCGTCGCGTTCGGGCCAAGCCGAGCTTCTCGCACTTGAGGCGGGCTGGTCGGCTCGTTTCCGTGTCCTGCGCTGCAAGCCGGCGATCGCATCCATGGCGTCGTTGAGCTCGCCGGCAGTGGGTACGCGGGGCAGCCGGCGGGGCAGGCGTGGCGTACTTACGAGCGAGGCCGGGTTAAGTGCAAGCACGCCAGTCTGCGCCAACCAGCGGCACCAGGAGCGGATCGCCGCCAGGGCGCGGGCGACAGACGACTTCCCGAGTCCGCGCTCGTACAGGACTTCCAGAAACTGCTGCACATGCGTGTGGTGGATCGCTGCCGGGGCCGCGAGCGCGGTCTCTGTCGCAAGAAAGCAGGCAAAATCGTGAAGCTCGCGACGGTAGGCACGAAGGGTATGCGCGGATGCCGAACGCTCGTGCGCCAGCATGGCCAGGAATGGATCGAGAGCATTCGTCCAAACCGCTGCCAGCGAGACATCCTGCGCGCGCGCCGGCACCTCGACCTGGGACGCCCGGCGCTTCGCTGTCACCCGCGCAGCGCTCATTTTGCGTCCTCCGGTGAGTGCGCGGGCTGCGCACGCAGCCTCTGCTCGCGAGGGTGGCTGGCCCGGTGCACTGCCTGCAGTCTGCTGATGGCCACATGGGTATAGATCTGGGTGGTGGCGATGTCGGCGTGGCCCAGCACAGTCTGTACCGAGCGCAGATCTGCGCCGTGATTGACCATGTGCGTTGCGCAGCTATGGCGCAGCATGTGGGGGCTGGCCGCGCCGCCGGTCAGCGCTTTCACCAGCGCCCACACGACGCCGCGTGTCATGGGTCGGCCGGCTGCTGTAAGAAACAACCGCGTCTCCAAGGGTGGGCGCAGGGCTCTTCCGGGCTGAACGGGTTCACCGGCGTGCATGCCCTCGTGGTCCCGCCGTTTATCGCTCACGGCAGGAGACGCCTGGCACAGGGCGGGCCGTCCCTGCGCCAGGTAGCGCTCCAGCGCATGGACCGCCGGGCCGCCCATCGGCACGATCCGCTCCTTGTCTCCCTTGCCCAGCACGCGCAGCTTTGCGCCCGCCATATCTACCCCGGCGACCGTCAGCGTCACCAGCTCCGTTGCACGCAGGCCGCTGCCGTACAGCACCTCCAGGATGGCGCTGTCGCGCAGTGCGACGGCCTCAGCCGCCGAGGCCATCGCCTGATCCGCAGGGCGGACCTGCTGCTGGTAGGCGGCGCGGGCTCCCGCTGCATCCAGGCTCTCCTCCACGGTCAGTTCGGCGAGCGCTTTTGGCAGAACGCGCCAGCCGGCCGGGGTGCTGGTGTGGAGGGTGGGGTCGGCCGTCCCCAGGCCGGAACGCAGCAGCCAGCGATAGAATCCGCGCAGGCTTGACAGCTTGCGGGCGGCCGCCCTCGCCGAGATGCCGCGCGCCGACAGCGCTGCCAGAAATGCCGAGACATCCTGCCGCGTCGCCTCCGCCAGGGAGCGACCCTCCAGCAGCGCTGCAAACTGTTCCAGGTCGGACTGGTAGGCTGCGATCGAAAGCGGCTGCAGGCCACGCTCGATGCGCAGAAAGCCCGCATACCGGCGTAGCAGCGGATCCCTGGCAGCGGCTGGTAGCGGATCGGGGGGCAGCCTCGCGGTCATGCTTTCAGTATCCGGCGTCCGGCGCTGCGGTTCTCGCTTTCTTTCCTGGCAGTCGGTGGCACCGAAGATACCTGCCTGCACAGCGCCCGCGGCCGGGGCTTGACTACACTGGAGTCTGCGTTGCCTCCCCGATGGGGCAGCATAGGGAGTTCCTCCAAATGGCAGTGTTGTACACAGCGAAAGTGCGGGCCGAAGGCGGCCGCGATGGATCGATTACCTCTTCCGATGGATTGCTGAACCTGAAGCTTTCCCTGCCCAAGGGGCTGGGCGGCAAGGAGAACGCCACCAACCCGGAGCAGCTGTTTGCCGCCGGGTACGCTGCCTGCTTTGAGAACGCGATGCTGTACATCGCGCGCCAGCAGGGCCTGCAGCTGCAGGGCACGGCTGTCGACGGCATCGTGGCGCTGCGCTCTACCGAGGCCGGGCCGTTCCAGCTGGATGTGACGCTGGCGATCGAAGTAGGCGGGCTGTCGCAGGCAGACGCTGAGAAGCTCGTCGCCGAGGCCCATGAAGTCTGCCCCTACTCGAACGCGGTGCGGGGCAATATCGACGTGCAGCTGCACACCACGGTGAAGTAGCCGATGCATCCGTCTGTCGATGAGGGGAGCCGGCAGGAAGCCTGGGCGGCGGCAGTGCTCGCAACGCAGCCACAGGTGGCGGTATTTGATTGCGATGGCACACTGTGGAGCGGTGACGCGGGCTTCGGCTTCATGCGCTGGTCGCTCGCCCAGGGGCTGGTATCGCCCGGAGCCGAGCAGTGGATGAACAAGCGCTACGCCGGCTACCTGGCCGGCACGGTCAGCGAGGCAGCCATCTGCGGCGAGATGGTGCAGCTCTACGCGGGGCTGCGCGTCAGCGAGATCCGGGAAGCCGCAGCGCGATTCGTTTCGATCGAAATCGAACCGCTCATCTTCCCTGTCATGGAAACGCTGGTTGGCCGGCTCCGGGAGCAAGGCACAGAGATCTGGGCGGTTTCTTCGACGAGCGACTGGGTGATTGAAGCCGCCATCTGCGGCAACCGTGTCAGTATCCCGCCGGAGCGGATCCTGGCAGCCCGGGTGGCCGCCGAGGGTGGCCTCGCAACCCGCCGGCTGCTGGCGGTGCCGACCGACGAGGCGAAGGCTGAAGCGCTGGCCGAAGCGGGAGTCGGGAAACCCGACGCGGTCTTCGGCAACTCGATCCACGACCAGGCCATGCTCCGGCTGGCCCGGCATGCGTACCCGGTCAACCCGACAGCGGCGCTGGCGGAGCAGGCGGCTCACGCAGGATGGCCGGTTTTCTGGCCGGGCGAACGACCCCCCTGGGCTGCCAAGTGACCTGCACTCGTCCCGAAGCAGAAGGCGATTTGTCCCGGAACAGGACACAAAGCACCGCACGGTAGCGGAATTTCGGCCAAGGTCGACCTGGAGAGCGCATTGTGAATCAAAGGGAAGATGGAATGCGGAGGACTACAGAACGGGAAGCACCCCGCGCGGCAGCCTGCAGATCCGCAGCCTGGAGGAGCCGACCGCCAGGAGCCGAAGAGCGTCCGCTTTGTGGTCGCGGCGCTCATCCTGCGCGGCGACTCCGTCCTGATCTGCCAGCGACGCGCTGACCAGCCCATGGCCCATAAGTGGGAATTCCCCGGTGGCAAGATGGAAGCCGGGGAAACCGCCGAGGAGGCGCTGGCCCGCGAGCTCGAGGAAGAGCTTAGTATTCACGCCGAGATCGGCACCCGCGTAGTCCGCTTGCGGCACACCTATCGCTCGGGTGGTGCTGTTGATCTGCAGTTCTTCGTTGTTCACCGCTTCCGAGGCGAGCTGACCAACAACATCTTCCAGGAGATGCGCTGGTGCGAGCTGCGCAACCTGCCCGCTTACGACTTCCTGGCGGCGGACCGCACGTTGATCCGGGACCTGGCGGCAGGCAAGCTCCTCTAGCCGTCCGGAGCCACCTTCGCCACCGCTCCCCGTGTCTCCCCGCAACGCCTTACTTGACATCGCTCCCCGCAGGCAGGACACTGCGGGGACAGCGCTCTCGTGTGAGCGCGCCAGATGGGGAGCGTCATTTGACCGGAACAACAGGACACCGGATAACGCTTACCCTTGAGTCTTCGCTTGCGAGCGTGGACCGCGTGGAGCAGACCGCGGAGAAGGTCGCAACCGATGCCGGCATTGGTGAAGACAGCCGTTTCGGCATCTCGATGGCAGTGCGGGAAGCAGCGGCCAACGCTGTTTTCCACGGCAACCATGCTGACCCTGCCAAGCAGATCACTGCTACGTTTGAGAACACGGGACGCTCTCTGATCTTCTCCATCGCGGACCAGGGAGGGGGCCTGGATCCGGACACGCTCCCCGACCCACTTGCCCCGGAGAACCTGCTGCGCGGCTCTGGGCGTGGTATCTTCCTAATCCGGTCGTTCATGGACGAGGTGCACTTTCGCGAGCTGCACCCCGGAACAGAGCTGACACTGATCAAGCATTTCAACGCAGTTGACAATACAGGCACGCACGAAGGGGACAAAGCATGAGCATGAAGCTCCAGACACGCCAGGTGGACGGCATTACGATTCTTGACCTGAGCGGCCGGATTGTACTTGGCGAGGGTTCGGTACAGTTACGGGAGTCCATCAAGGAACTGATAGCGAAGGGGCAGAAGAACATCCTGCTGAACCTTGGCGACGTGAATTACATCGACAGCTCAGGTCTTGGCGAACTGGTAAGCGCCTACACCTCGGTCCGCAACGCGGGCGGTGAGCTGAAACTTCTAAGCCTGACGAAGAAGGTGCATGACCTGTTGCAGATCACCAAGCTGTACACCGTGTTCGACGTCAAGGATGACGAAGCATCCGCTATTTCCGCCTTCTCAGCCCATTAAGCTGCACTCCGGGCTTCCCTGTATCTGCCGCTTTGTAGGCAGCCCAAAAGGCTTGCTTGCAGGCGGCATTTCTATGCCCCACCGCCAAACAGCGCCGTGAGGATCGCTGTGCGCTCCCTGTCGAGAGGCTCTCTGCTGGGCGACCGGCCGGCCCGGCGATACCAGTACGCAGCATTCCCCGGGTCGCCCTCGCGGCGGTGCAGGTAGGCGTGAACCCAGGCGCCCTGGGCATCGTCCACATCCTGGGCAACGGTATGCGCCCTGTCCCAGTCGCCCTTTGTCTCCCACCACAGCGCCTGCGCCAGTGCTGGCAGCGACGGAGGTGGCAGGTGCTCCCGTAGCGACGCTTCAAACGCTTCGATCGTCATGTACATGGCCCCAGATGCGTCGGATGCGAGGAGCGGCGACCCAGGCTGCCGCCGCCTGAGAGAACCATCCCGCGGCGAGCAGACTGAATGGCGACCTAACATGTCGCACATTGCGCTATCATGAAACGCAGGGGTACAGCCAGTGCTTGCGCTTGACCAACTCGCAGTCGGGGCTTCGGCCATCATCCAGAAGTTGCGTTTGCCGGAAAGCGTGGAGCACCACCTGATGCACATGGGCTTCTCGCCCGAGGCACGGGTGGTCGTGGTTCGTCGCGCCCCGGCGGGCGACCCGACCGTCTATGCGATCGACGGCATGGAGATTGCCCTGCGGCGGGACACGGCAAAAAACATCCTGGTACAGCTGACCTCGATCCAGCCCGCCGCCGATGCGCGGCAGCGCGCGGGGGCGAAGCAGGCGACAGATGGATCCCGGCAAAGAAGGATGTCACTGAGCTTTCTGCGCCTTGGCGCCAAGGCTTCCGCGTGAGCTGCCACGCGACCGGCATCGTCGACCTGCCGAGCGGCCCACGCGTCGCCGGGCAGGTGCGGACCGTTGCCCTGGTCGGCCCACCGAACTCCGGGAAGTCGACGCTCTTTAACCGGCTGACGGGCCTGCGCCAGAAGGTCGCGAACTATCCCGGTGTGACGGTGGAACAGCATTACGGCAAGATGGCCGGGATCCGCCGGCCGGACCTTACCCTGATCGACCTGCCTGGCATTTATTCACTCGACAGCTACTCCGAAGACGCGCGGGTCGCGGTGGACGTGCTGCAAGGCACCATGCCGGGCTCGCCGGAGGTGGACGCTGTGCTGCTGGTGCTCGACTCGCTCCACCTGCAGCGGCAGCTGATGCTGGCCGCGCCGATCCTGGCGCTGAAGCTGCCGACGCTGGTGCTGCTGAACATGAGCGACCTGATGGAAGCCCGAGGCGGTGTCGTGGACACGCTGGCGCTGGCCCAGGAGCTCGGCGTGCCGGTGGCCAAGATCAGTGCGGCCCGGGGGGACGGCCTGGAAGCAGTGCCGCGCTTCCTGAAGCAGCGCCAGGATCGGGACGAGAGTGTCGCGCTGGAAAGCGCGCCGGCGCGGCTGGAGCTGCCTGTGATCGGCAATGCCCGCTCGTATCGCCAGTGGGCGACGGGGGTCAGCACCCGTACCCGCTACAAGGCGCCGCTGTCGCCCGAGTGGACGCGCCGGCTGGACAGCTGGCTGCTGGGCCGCGTGAGCGGCCCGCTGATCTTCCTGCTGGTCGTCATCAGCGTCTTCCAGGTGGTCTTCTCAGTGGGCTTGCCGTTCAGCGACTGGTCGCAGAACGGGCTCAACGGGCTGGGCGACCTGCTGGGGCGGCACCTGCACCCGGTCTGGCTGGAGTCGCTGCTGATCGACGGCATCTGGAAGGGTGTTGCGTCGGTGCTGATCTTTCTGCCGCAGATCCTGCTGCTCTTTCTCTTTATCGGCATCCTCGAAGACACCGGCTACCTGGCCCGGGCCGCCCTGATTGCCGACCGCGTCATGCGGCTGATCGGGCTGAACGGCAAGGCGTTCATTCCCCTGCTTTCAGCCTACGCCTGCGCCGTACCGGCCATCATGGCGACCCGCACCATCGAGAACAAGCGCGACCGCTTCGCGACCATCCTTGTGGCGCCGTTCATGACCTGCTCCGCGCGGCTGCCGATTTACCTGCTGGTGATCGCGGCGTTTGTCCCCAACAAACCGCTGCTGGGTCGCTTCTTCGGGTTGCAGGCAGCCGTGATGCTGGGGTTGTATGTGCTCGGCTTCCTGGCCGCGCTGTTTACGGCGCGGCTGCTCAAGTCGTCTGTGCTGAAGGCATCGTCCGCTCCGTTCATCCTGGAGCTGCCGCAGTACCGGGTGCCGACGCTGCATGCACTGGGGCATCGCCTGCTGGACCGCGGCGGCGTATTTCTAAAGCAGGCCGGGACCATCATCCTCGCGGTCACGATTGGCCTGTGGATGCTGGCGCATATCCCGCTGCACCATGGCAGCTTTCCGGAGCTGGCGCATTCGGTTGTGGGCCGGGTCGGCCAGTGGATCGAGCCTGTGATCCGGCCGCTGGGCTTCAACTGGAAGATCGGTATCGGGCTGCTCTCGTCCGTCATTGCGCGGGAGGTCATCGTCGGCACCCTGGGCACGCTGTACGGCTCTGACCCGGTGACCCACGCGGAAGGGCTGCAGCAGGCCTTGCGGCACGACCTGACCCTGGGCGGGGCGATGGCGCTGGTGGTCTTCTTTGCCTTCGCGATGCAGTGCACCTCGACCCTGGCGGTCGTCCGCCGCGAGACGAACAGCTGGGGCTGGCCGGCGATCCAGTTCGTCTACATGACGATCCTCGCGTACGTGGCTGCGCTTGCCACCAACGTGCTGGTGACCCGCTTCTTCTAGCGAGGGGCCGTATCAACCGGGCTTGGCATGCGATAGCATAGAGGTGTACCCTCTTCAGCCTTGCGATGCGCACCTGCCGCGGCGCTGACGGCAGACCCGTACCACCCTACACATTTGAGCGATCAGGATCCGCAGGATGCCTCTGCCGAGCCCTGGTCCGGACGAGAGCGTTTCATGATTTCTGTCAGCAATGTATCCATGCGCTACGGGGCGAAAGTCCTGTTTGAAGATGTCTCGACGCAGTTCATCGCGGGCCGGCGCTACGGCCTTACCGGCCCCAACGGCGCCGGTAAGTCCACCTTTATGAAGGTGTTGACGGGCGAGCTCGATCCGCAGAAGGGCACGGTCGTGCGCCCGCGCAAGTTCGGCGTGCTGCGCCAGGACCAGTACGCGTTTGATTCTTTCCGCGTGATCGATACGGTCATCATGGGCAACAAGCCGCTGTGGGCGGCGCTGGAAGAGCGCGACCGCATTTACGAGAAGGCCGAGCTGACCGATGAAGACGGCATGCGCCTGGGCGAGCTCGAAGGCATTGTCGGCGAGGAAGACGGTTACACTGCGGAGAGCGACGCGGCGATCCTGCTGCAGGGCCTGGATATCGAGGACGAGATCCACGAGCGCAGGATGAGCGAGCTGCAGGGCGGCGAAAAGGTGCGCGTGCTGCTGGCGCAGGCGCTGTTCGGCAACCCACAGGCGCTGCTGCTCGACGAGCCGACGAACTACCTTGATCTGGAATCGATCCAGTGGCTGCAGGATTTTCTGCTGAAGTTTGAAGGCGCGCTGATCACCATCTCGCATGACCGGCACTTCCTGAACGCGATCTGCACGCATATTGCCGACATCGATTACCAGACGATCATTACCTACACGGGCGGCTACGACGACATGGTCGCGGCCAAAACGCAGGTGCGCTCGCAGCTGGAAAGCGCGAACGAACAGCGGGAAAAGAAGATTGCCCAGTTGAACGAGTTCATCGCGCGCTTCGCCGCCGGCACCCGTTCGAGCCAGGTCACCAGCCGCAAGAAGGAAGTAGAGCGGCTGCAGACCAGCGAGCTGGCGCGGTCAAATATCCAGCGCCCCTTCCTGCGTTTCGACCAGGTTCGGCCGTCCGGCAAGCAGACGATCGAGATCGAGGGTGTGAGGAAGAGCTACGGCAGCGATGTCGCGCTGCAGAACTTTTCGGCGACGGTCATGCGTGGTGAGAAGATCTGCCTGATGGGCCGCAACGGCCAGGGCAAGACCACGCTGTTGAAGTCGCTGCTGGCCGGCATGCCGGAGCTGGAGCCGGATTTCACCATCGACGGCGGCATCGTCAAGTGGGGCCACGAGGCCCAGATCGGCTACTTTCCCCAGGACCATACGGGTGCGATCGAGCATGGAACGACGGTGTTCGAATGGCTGTACAAGTGGGACACGAAGAAGACCAAGGAAGAGATTCGCGGGCTGCTAGGGCAGATGCTGTTCTCAGGCGATGAAGGCCTGAAGAAGACGAATGCGCTGTCAGGCGGAGAGGCAGCGCGGCTGCTGTTCTGCAAGCTCATGCTGCAGAAGCCGAACGTGCTGATCCTGGACGAGCCAACGAACCACCTGGACCTCGAAGCCATCAATGCGCTCAACACCTCGCTGCAGAAGTACGAGGGCACGGTGCTGCTGGTGACGCACGATCGCGACTTGATCGACGAGGTGGCGACACGGGTCTGGCGCTTCGAGCATGGCCGGATCGAGGATCACAAGGGTCCTTACTCCGAGATCGCGGAAGCGGAAAGCATCGCTGCGCGGTAAGGCTCGCTGGGCGAGAACAGGAAGCGCGGGCGACCAGGCCCGCGCTTTTTTTCGGGCCAGCTGGCGCACCAACTCTTCACGAAGAAAAGAACGGGAGCAGGACACGTTTTGCTGATTCTGAATGCACAAGGCATTACCAAGCGGTTTGGCGCGCAGCCGCTGTTTCGCGATATTTCGCTGACCATCAATGACGGGGACCGCATGGCGTTGATCGGACCAAATGGTTCGGGCAAGTCGACGCTGCTGAAGATCCTCGCCGGGGAGATCGATCCCGACACCGGCGAGGTAAGCATGCGCAAGCGGGCGCGCGTCACCTATATCGCGCAGGAGTCGAACTTCCCTGAAGGAGCCACCGTGCGCTCGGTGCTGGAGGCGGCCCTGGCGCGGACCGGCGTCGCGGAAAGGGAGCGCGAGCAGCGGGTACGCGAGGCGTTTGGCCGGGCCGGGTTCGCGTCGCTTGATGATGAGGCCTCCGCGTTTTCGGGCGGCTGGCGCAAGCGGCTGGCCATCGTGGAAGCCTCGGTGCAGCAGCCGGATATCCTGCTGCTTGACGAGCCGACGAATCACCTGGATATCGCGGGAATTGGATGGCTTGAAGAGATGCTGCGCACCGCCAGCTTTGCCAGCGTGGTCGTGTCGCATGATCGCTACTTTCTGGAAGGCATTGCGAACGAAACAGCCGAGCTGAGCCGCGCTTACCCGGACGGCATGCTGCGATTTACCGGCGCGTACAGCACGTTTCTTGAGAAGAAGTCAGAGTACCTTACGGCCGAGGGCAAGCGGCAGGAGTCGCTCGAGAACCGGGTCCGGATCGAGACCGACTGGCTGCGGCGCGGACCCAAGGCGCGAACGACGAAGAGCAAGGCGCGCATCGATAATGCAAATTCGCTGATCAGTGAGCTGGGTGACATGCGGCAGCGCTCCGCCACGAGCACGGCAGGCATTGACTTCCAGGCCAGCGACCGCAAGACCAAGCGGCTGGTCGTGATCGAGGACCTGACCTACGGCTTCGCTGGTCAGACGCTGTTCAAAGATCTCAGCTTCAACGTGACCGCAGGCATGCGCGTCGGGGTGGTGGGACCGAATGGATCTGGTAAGACCACGCTGCTGCGACTGGTGAACGGCGAGCTCACGCCGCAGGCAGGAAAGATAGAACGCGCAAACGCACTGCGCGTTGTGTACTTCGAGCAGAATCGCGAGATCGAGGGAACGCAGACCCTGCGGCGGGCACTCGCGCCCGACTCGGATTCGGTCGTTTACAACGGGAAGGTCCTGCACGTCGCGAGCTGGGCTGCGCGCTTCCTCTTTACCGGCGAGCAGCTGAACCAGCCGGTCGAGCGGCTCTCCGGCGGCGAGCGTGCGCGGGTGCTGATCGCCAGGCTGATGCTGGAGCCGGCGGACCTGCTGCTGCTCGACGAGCCGACCAATGATCTGGATATCCCGACGCTTGAGATTCTCGAAGAAGCGCTGCTCGAGTACCCGGGCGCCCTGATGCTGGTCACGCACGACCGGTACATGCTCGATCGGGTGTCGAACGTTGTGCTGGGGCTTGATGGTACGGGCGGCGCTGGTTCGTTTGCCGATTACGGCCAGTGGGAGGAGTGGCAGCGGGAGAAGCGTGCGCCGAAGTCCTCGGCCAACACCAGCTCGGCGCCGGTCGCGGGCTCGCCCGGCAAGAAGAAGAAGCTGTCCTACATGGAGCAGCGGGAGTGGGAGACGATCGAGCAGCGGATCGAGGAAGCCGAGGCGCTGGTCGCCGAGAAGCAGGCGCTGCTGCATGATCCTGTGGTCTCAACCGATGCGGCGAAGCTGCACGAAGCGATCACGGAAGCAAATGCCGCGCAGGAAGCGGTGGACACATTGTATGAACGCTGGGGCGAGCTGGGGGCGAAGCAGGCTTGAGTCGTCTGCTCCTGCGTAGTGACTGGCGGTGCTGCAAGGCACAAGCAGATCCTTCGGCTTCGCTCAGGATGACCCTTGTTTTGTGAAGGCGCGGCGGGCGTGGCGAGTAGGGTGCTTCGCATGAGGTGCTTCGCGCCGCGCCGTGCAGCGCTGGGCGCCTAGGGTCAACCGCAGGTCCTTCGGCTTCGCTCAGGATGACCTTGTTTCTTGAAAGCGCCGGCGGCGCGTACCTTGTGAAGCGCTTACGGCGCCGCAAGTAAGGTGCTTCGCGTTGCACGGTGCAGCGCTGGGCGCCTAGGGTCAACCGCAGGTCCTTCGGCTTCGCTCAGGATCACCCTTGTTTCGTGGGGCGCCGCCGGCGCGGCAAGCGGTGCTCCGCTTAGCTGGGGTGATGTTGCCTGGTCCTTCTGCTACACTCAAACGAGTCGTAGCGGTCTGGTTTTCATAGACGGATTGCGGCGATCCCACCTGCGGCGCCATGGTGTAATTGGTTAACACGTCGCCCTCTCAAGGCGAAGAGTTCGGGTTCGATCCCCGATGGCGCTACCATAGCTTCGCATCCATTCTCATCCTGGCAGGCCAACCCTGCTTAACCCCCAAGGCACCTTACCGTGCAGCAGCGCCGTAGCCGTGTGGCTGCAGCGCAGCATGGGGATGGAGGATGCCATGAATGACGACAAGATCAAAGGGATACTGCAGAAGATCTCCGGTCACGTGGAAGAGTCTGCCGGGGCGCTGGTCGGCGACCAAAACCTGAAGGATGCAGGCCGGGAAGATCACCTCAAGGGCTCGGCCCGGGAAGCGTGGGGAAACGTGAAGGACGCAGGGAATTCGCTGATTGATCGAGCCAAGGCCGCCAAGTTCGATGCCGAGTCAAAGACCGCGCAGGCCAAAGCCTTTGACCGCGAACACGATGTGCGCGTGGACCACGAGTAAGCAGACTTTTCGAATTGTGAACCGGGACAGCAGAGAAGGGACGCCAGACGCGTCCCTTCTTTGCGTTTGTTTCAGGCCTGTGCTGCGGACTGGAGTGGGGGCAGCTCGGAGCGGTACCTGAGCATAAGCCATACAAGCTTGCGAGCAGCCCAGTAGCGCGGCACATAGGCGGCGGGTTTTGAAAAACAGCGAAACAGCCAGCCCAGGCCTGTCTTGTCCGCCCAGGTCGGTATATACACCTGGTCGCCGCTCAGAAATGCAATCGCCGCGCCGATACAGTGGATGGCGGGCAGGTACTCGAGCTGGCGCTTCAGGTACAGGCCAAGCCGTTCCTGCGTTCCCCCGCCGACTGTGACCACCACGTGCTTGTAGCGGTGCGCTCGCATCTTTGCAAGCAGCGCCTGGTCCTCGATCACGCCCCTGTACAACGGGGCCATGTAGACGTCGTCCTCGGGCAGGGCAATTCCCTGCGCCCGCAGCCAGGTCATATTCTTCTTCGCACTGGCCGGGCTGGCCATGATCCACAGAGTGTTGCCGGGCTCGCGAACCTCTGCTTCCAGCAGCAACGCCTTGAGGTAAGCCAGCCCGGAAACCCGCGGCACCCGGTTGCGGCTGATGAAGTTCCAGATCAGCACCATGAACGCACTGTCTGTGATGGCCAGGTCCGCATGAAGCAGCGCTTCCCTGTAGGCTGCGTCGGTCGGCAGGTCCTTGAGCGCCGGGGCCGCTGGAACCACGAGCAGGCCGCCGCCCTTCATCCGCGCTATCGTTTCGCGGATCGTACCGCAGAAGAAGTCAACACCAAGGATGCGCTCGAAGCGGGGTGTACCAGGGGACATGAATCACCTTCCGGAGTGGGCGTACCAAAGGTCGTGCCTTGTTGCTATCGGCAGATCCTGGGAAACCGATAGTCCGTGCGGATAGTCTGATGCTGCACGGGCGGTGTGCCACGCCTCTATTCGGCGATTGCTGGTTACCTGCCACAGGCTGGACAGGTCGCTTCGACCTGCCGGCAGCAGAGAGCTGCGAGCGCCCAGCAGGTAGACTTGATTCTACACACCTGCTTTCAGCAGAACCCGGGACCAAGAGCCCGGTGGTGTGCCTGGGGAGCAACGCAGCAGCATGCCGAAGCGAGCAGCAGCAAACGGCCGCAATACCTGGCCGAGCACCATTCGTCGTCAGCCACACTGGATTGCGGCACTCTGTTTCAGCCTGTCCCTATCGGCGGGCGCAACCACCTTCCCCGTCACGCCGCCCTCCCTGCCTGACGCGCCGGATGCCTCCATGTTGCAGCAAAACCCGGCACCGGCGCCCGCCGCGCCACAGGGGAGCGGCAAGCAGACGGGATCCAGCAATAGTGATGACTACACGCTGCAAGGCGCGGAGCACCAGCGGATTTTCGGTATCATCCCCGAGTTCCAGGCGGTGAACCACACGGGGCAATATCAGCCCATTACCGTGAAGCAGAAGTTCGCGCTGTTCTGGAAGAGCTCGACCGACCCGTACATCTTCACGCTGGACGCGATCGTGGCCGGCATCGGCCAGGCCAAGAACAGCAACCCTGGCTACGGTCAGGGGGCGGAGGGCTACTTTAAGCGGTACGCGGCCTCCTACGCGGATACGTTTGACGGCAATTTCTGGGGCAACGCCGTGCTGACTTCCCTGTTCCACGAGGATCCCCGCTATTTCCGCAAGGGCGAAGGCTTCAGCGCGACGCACCGCGCCCTGTATTCCGCGGCAACCGCAATCTGGACGCGCAGGGACTCGGGAGGCTGGGGCCCCAATTACGCCAACGTGCTTGGAAACATCATCTCGGGTGGCATATCGAATGCTTATTACCCGGCCGCGGACCGGGGCGTCGGCAAGACGTTTACAGGTGCGCTGACCGTCACCGCTGAAGGAACGATCGGCTCGGAACTGGAAGAGTTCTGGCCTGACATAGAAAGACATTTCGTTAAGCGGCGCCAGCAAAAGCAGTTGCAGCGCTCGCAGGCAAGTGCGCCTACGCCTTAGCACCAAAATTTGCGCAAAACGAGGGAAGATGGCTGAGCAGACCTACAAGAATCACGCGCGTGTCGATCCTCTGTACCACTACGTCATCACGCGGGTGCTGCTGCTGAACATCCTCTTTGCAGCCTCCACTACGTGCACCGGCCGGGCGCCTGGCGCGGTTGGGGTATCGCAGTGGCGATTGTGCTCCTGGCCCTTGCCGTGCTGGGACGGATCTACGCGCTGCGGGTGCAGGATCGGGTGATCCGCATGGAGGAGCGAATTCGCATGGCTGCGCTGCTCCCGATGGAGTCTCGCGCGCTGCAGCGAGAGCTCACAACCGGGCAGATCATCGCCCTGCGGTTTGCTTCGGACGCTGAACTGGCAGAGCTGGCGGAACGGGCTGTGCGAGAGCGCCTGACACCCGTGCAGATCAAGCAGCAGATCAAGACCTGGAGGCCCGATACGCATCGCGTGTAGCCCACACGATGCTAGATGCCGAGGCGCTTGACTTCGTCGTTGTAGTACTTGCGGTAGAGGATATTCCACTCCTGCGAACCTTCGACGATGATCTTGCGCTGCGAAGTTATCTTGAGCCGCGCAGCTTGATCGATGCGCATTTCGTCTGCCAGCAGAACCTGGAGGTAGTTGCGCACCTCCTTGCGGATCGTGTCGCGATCTTCCTGAAACTCCACTTCGTCGATCGTGGCCAGGGTGTCGGCGGCGGCATGGGCCAGCTTGTTGACCTTGTCGGGAGAGACTCTCACAGGATTGCCTTGTATTTCCGCACGAGCTGCTGTTTTACCTTCTTGAACATTTCGCCATACTCGGCACCCGAGCGCCGCATATCTTCCTGGATGGCATCGAGGATGACCCTGACCTCGTCATTGATCTGATCCTCGAGCAGGAGCTCGTTGAGCAAGGCAGCAGTTACACTTTCCTCGACCTGCCGGAAGTGATCGGTCTTGATCAGTTTGGCATCGACGAGGTGCTGCACAGTCTTGCGGCCCAGATAGCCGACATATTCGCGAGAAAAAATCATAGGTCAGGGGCGAGTCTAGCACATGCTTCCTCCCCGTTTCCCGCCCTGAGCGCCGCAGAAGCAGGCTCGCGCACGAGCGTCGAACCTGCGAGAATAGCCAGGTTATGGGACAAGACAACCTCCATGGTTTGAAAGATGATATGGTCGCGTTCCTCACCGGCCATGAACTGCGCCAGTTCCCCGGCTACGTCGGGGACGATGTTCCATCGGTGCTGTGGGAGGATCACGGCGATCCGGATGGCTGGAAGCGGCTGGTAGAAACGGCCAAGGCAGCCGGTGTCACCTTCCTGACGATCAGCGATGTGGTGATTGACCAGGACGAACTGGACCTGCTGCTGGAGAAGCTGCGGGAACAGAACTTTCCCGACGAGGAAGCGCCCGAGTTCGAGGAGATCGATGCGCTCCGCGAGCATGCCGGCAAGGTCGGCTTTCTGCAGCTTGGCTTCTTCCACCAGGGCGTTGCGTTTCTGCACGAAACAGCGAGCGACTGGTACGAGCGGTACGAGGAGCTGGTCGAGGCGATCGACGAGTTCAACATCAGCAATGTCGTGTTCGATGAGGACAGCGACGAGGAAGCCTGAGCTCGCTTGTTCCAGGAACTAAGTAGTCGCAACCGCAGAGGGGTGGAAGGGGCGCCCGCCATGCATCAGGACAGGGTAGCCCCGGCACCGGGAAACCCTGCCCAGCCGCCCGCGGCCTCCGCGAAGCAGCCTGCAGCCAAGCGCTGGCTGCTCCCGGAGTGCGACCTGGCACTCGCCGCCCAGCTGGCGCGGGAGTTGCTGGTTCCCCTGGCAGCGGCGACCCTGCTCGTGCAGCGCGGTCTGCACACACCTGCTGAAGCGTTAGCCTTTCTTCATCCCTCGCTGGAGCAGCTGCATACGCCACTGTCCATGCTGGGTATGGAGAGTGCCGTCGCGCGGATCACCGCGGCCATTGCGGCCGGGGAAGCCATCCTGATTTACGGCGATTACGATGTGGACGGCACCACGGCCGTGGTGTTGCTGAAGACCGCGATCGAGCGACTGGGTGGCATGACCCGGTTCCACGTACCGCACCGGCTGCGCGAAGGCTACGGCATGCAGCGCGAGGTGCTGGAGCGAGCGGCGGCCGAAGGCGTGCGGCTGGTGATCAGCGTTGACACAGGGATCCGGGCGTTTGCCGCGGCGGACGCAGCGGCGGAGCTGGGGCTCGACCTGATCGTCACTGACCACCACCTGCCAGAGCAGCGGCCAGGCAGCGCTTCAGCCCTGCCGCTGGCGCTCGCCATCCTGAACCCGAACCAGTCAGGCTGCGCTTACCCGTGCAAGGGATTGTGCGGCGCCGGCGTGGCTTTCAAGCTGTCGCAGGCGCTCCTCGAGCATGCTGCCGCGGGCGATGCAGACGCCGAGCACCGGCTCCGCACCAAGGTGCTGCCATCGTTCCTGAAGATGCTGGCGATTGCCACGGTCGCGGACGCTGTACCGCTGCTCGGTGAGAACCGCGCCATCGTTGCGCTGGGCCTGCAGGCGTTGCGCGACCCGGTAAGCCCGGGGCTCCGCGCGCTGCTCGAGGTCGCGCAGCTGGACCCGGCGAAGAAGCCATTGAGCGCGACGGATGTAGGGTTTCGCCTGGGCCCGCGAATTAACGCGGCGGGCCGCATGGACATAGCCAGCGAGGTGGTGGAGCTGTTTACTACACGGGTCCCGGGCCGCGCACGGGAGCTTGCCGCCAGGCTGGACGCGCTGAACACCGAACGCCGCGATACCGAGGCTGCTTCGCTCAAGGAGGTCCTTGCGGCGGCGACAGCACCGGCCCTCGCCGACGATCGCTGCCTGGTTCTTGACGGCGAGGGCTGGCATCGCGGCGTCATCGGGATCCTGGCGTCGCGTGTGGTCGACACCACAGGAAAGCCGGTGCTGGTGATCGCGCACGAGGATGGCGAGGCGTACGGCTCGGGGCGCTCGGTCGAAGGCTTCCACCTGCTGGAAGCGCTCGAAAGCTGCGCTGACTTGTTTACCCGCTTCGGCGGCCACGCCCATGCCGTCGGTTTTTCGCTTCCATCGCACGCCGTGCCGGCGCTGCGCGCCCGCATCGTGGCGTACGCGGTGACGCATGTTCGCCTGGAAGACCTGCTGGCGCCGGTGCGCTGTGACGCGGAGCTGGCGCTTGACCATGTGACGCCTGCGCTCTACCGCGCGGTCCGGCGGCTGGAGCCATTTGGCATGGGCAATCCCGAGCCCCAGTTCATCGCGCGCGGGGCGCTGCTGGCGGCTGAGCCGCGCTATATGAAGGAGCGCCATTGCAAGCTGCAACTGCAACAGGGGTCGGCGCAGTTTGCAGCGCTCGCCTGGCACTGGGCCGAGCGGGTGCAGGCGCTCGCCTTACGCGCCGGCGATGCGATCGATATGGTGTATCGTCTGCGGGAAAACGAGCACCCGGAGTATGGCGGGCTGGAGCTCGAGATCGTCGACCTGCGGCGGGCTGGTGAGCTTCAGAGCAGGAGTAAGACGGCCTGAGGGTTTGGCGTATCGCTTGGGGTGATCCGCAGCTGGCTGCCATGCTTGCGTGGGCAGGGTGATTCGCATGTCACGGGGTGGCGCTCAACCTGCGTCGTCCTCAAAGCAAAGAGTCATCCTGGGCGAAGTCGAAGGATCTGCTTTGGCTTTGCCCGGCGTGGGTCAACCGCAGGTCCTTCGACTTCGCTCAGGATGACCCTTTTTGGTTTGCCATGCTCGCAGCTGGTGGAAAGGTCTGGAGAGCGGAAGCAGCTCCTTCGACTTCGCCCAGGATGACCCGGCTCCTGTGCTCAGGATGACCCTTTGGGTTTGCAACGCTCGCAGCAGCTGGTGGAAAGGTCTGGAGCGTAGAAGCAGGTCCTTCGGCTTCGCTCAGGATGACTCGGCCGTGCTGTGCTCAGGATGACCCGGGCAAGCTGCACCGAGGGTGACCCGCCCTGTCAATGCCGACCCGCCTACTTCGCAGCGGTCCTACCACCGGTCATGGGCGCAAGGATCTGCGCCAGCCGGTCCGGCGTGGCGGCGACACGCTCCAGGTGCGGGTAGCGCAGGCCGCCGTGGTAATCCACGTGCAGCACCTTGTAGTAGCCGGTGTTGAAAACGATCCACTCCATGGCGGCGCTTCCTGTTTTCTCATCGGTGATCGCCGCGTTCAGCACGGCGGGCGAGAACTGGCGGCCATTGACCGCAACGATCTGCATGCCCGGTCCCAGTCCTGACTGGAAGGCGGGCGAGTTGAAGAGCACATCCTGGATATGCCCATCGGCGCTGGCCTTCAGGCCAAGGGACCACCAGGCATTGACCCCGCCACTGACGCTGGTGAGCGCATCGAGATACGCGCCGGGCACGTCAGAGTAGACCAGCCTGTAGCCGCTGGCCTCGATGCCGCCGAGTGGCGCGTGCGCGCTCTTCGATGTCAGCCGCTCCGTCAGGAACGTGCTCCAGTCGTACGCGCTGATGGCGTTGAGGTTTTCAACCACATCGTTGAAGGTGTAGGGCACGACCTTCGGGGCCGTGTTGCCGCCAAGACCATGAAAGCGGGCGCAGAAATCATTCAAGGACGTTTTGCCGTTGGTCTGCCGGCGGATCATGGTGTCGACTTCCAGCCAGACCAGCT
>CAXTEW010000006.1:0-27056 GCA_964243175.1 uncultured Acidobacteriaceae bacterium | reverse complement strand
TTTCCCTCTGTTCGTAGCTCAGCTGAGTCCCGACGGGGGGTTCCCGAAAGGTTTATGTTCGCGGTGAATGATACTCGGCCGGGGACTTCACCAAGCATCCGGCGAGCCGCAGGAGCATCTGGCTTTTTAGCTTGAGCCATCTGAGAAGTTGCACATTTTGGTTCGCGAACTGGGGGCAAAGATGCGCGACATCGAAGGCATCGGCATCGAGCGGACCTGGCGCGCTACGGTGATTGCGCAGAAGCGAACGGAGGCAGCACCGTAACCCCGGTAAGTACGGAAAGGTGTAGAAGCATGTAGCTCAAACATAAGTGAGTTAGCAGGGGCAAGTTGGATCAAGGACATGCAGACGATTACTTAGGCACCCATGGAGAGCAATGACATCTGCTACTTATCTTCTGGGTAGATGCTAGTGGGCTTTGTGGTTGAATGACGAAGCCATCAGCAGAGTGCGAGGCGGGAACAAGGATTAGTCGGAAGATCGGCCAAACCGGCGTTTCCCGACGGCAATCGGTGAACGCCGGTTTCATCGCTGGAGGTGGCTTATGGACGTTGTAGCAATGTCCTGGGTGCATCTGTCAATGAATGTGACGCTTGACGGCGTAACGATCATGGCAGTATGTGCCTTGGTCCGGCTGCTGCGAAAGTAGGAGTTTGACCCCCAAGCGGGGCGCACCTGCTCGGGGACTACTACTTCCTTGAACTTACCTTTAGCGTTCGGGAACGTGATGTCAAGTTGTTTTAGGCGTATTCAACTGTTTGCCCCAATGCCCACGGCATCTTGGTAACCAAAGACGCCCGAGGCGTGAGTCCCGGCGCGGAGAAGGCGTTTGTGCGGCTTGTCAGCAACACGACAATCTTGGCCCCTGGCCTTGTATTCAAACGACACTTCCCGGGGACTGACCCTCCACCTGGCGTTCTGCTTCGTTGTCGAAACCGCCCGTACCCAGTCGTATGTCCGAGCACGCGCTCCCCGCGCTGGGACGGCCTACAAAGGCTCGGCTCGAATACGAATATGCTCGCGCCAAATTTCATCAGCGCGGCTGGTTCCTGCTTTGATCTCGTTGCCCGCTGTCGCGCGCGCAAGCTCCTCGATGGGCGCTTTCGGCGTGCGATCGGCACGGAGTAAGCCGTTGGCCTCCTGGTACGTGTCCGTGAACTGGGTGTAGCAGAAACCCGCGAGGGCAGGCATATTCCGCACAACGTGCATCAGCGCACTGTAGCGATCAAGCCACTGCTCCTCGGTCAGTGCGCGCGAGTAGCCCCAGGTCTCATCCTGGTCGCCGCCCAGGGCGATTCCGCCAAACTCCGTAAGTACGATGGGCTGACTGCAGACGGCGTCCTGCTGACCCAGGCGCAGGATACGTCCGCCGGGTCGCTCCCGCTTGAACAGCTTTGCCTCGACATCGTCCATACCGTACCGCTTCGCAATGCGGTCGGGCTCATCGTCATAGTCATGGATCCCGACGAGATCGGTTGCGACACTTTCCCATCCGTCGTTGCCAATGACCGGTCGCGTGGGGTCGAGGGCTTTGGTCAGATGATAAAGAGCCTGGACATAGTGGCGCTGGGCTGAACTTTCAGGCAGATCAGGCACGCCCCAGCTTTCGTTGAACGGCACCCAGGCGATGATGCAGGGGTGGCTCTTGTCGCGATGCAGGACCTCGATCCACTCACTGGTTAACCGCTGAATCGACTTGGTTGTATAGCGGTAAGCACTGGGCATCTCCTCCCATACCAGCAGTCCGAGCCGGTCGGCCCAGTAAAGGTACTGTGCGCTCTCAATCTTTTGATGTTTCCGTACGCCGTTGAAGCCGAGCCGCTTGGCGAGCAGGATATCCACGGCGTAGGCGTTTTCATCGGGGGCAGTCAGCCCTGTCTGCGGCCAATATCCCTGATCCAGAACCAGCCTGAGATTGACCGGCCGTCCATTCAGGATGAAGCGGTCTCCCTGAGTGGTGACTTCGCGCAGCGCCGTGTAGCTGTGCACGCGATCGAGCACCTCGCCGGACGCGCTGCGCAACTCAAGTTCGGCATCGATCAATGTGGGAGAATCCGGGGACCAGAGCAGCCCGTTCCGGAAGTCGTCAATGCCGGGGTCGGACAGCGCGATCCGGCGGTGAACCTCCCCGGCGAGCACTTCGTACGTGTCGCTGGCCAGGGACTGCTCGCCACAGTGCAAGCGCACACTCAACCGAAGCCCGGCATCGGCCTTGGCACCACCGGCCTGTTCGACGTGCACTTCGAGACCGATGTCCCAGCTGGCCAGGCTCGCTGTCCACTGCAGGGAGCGGATGCGTGTTGCAGGCACCACTTCAAGCCACACTGTCTGCCAGATCCCCGTCGTCCGGGGATACCAGATAGAATGTGGATCAAGCTTCCAGTCTTGTTTCCCCCGGGGTTTGGCCAGATCAGCCGGGTCATCCTCCGCGCGCACAACGACCTCCTGGGTGCCGCCCGGCCTGAGGTACTGGGTGACGTCGACGCTAAACGGCGTGTAACCGCCCTGGTGGGTGCCGGCTTGCTGACCATTCACCCACAAGGTGGCTCGCCAATCGACCGCTTCAAGGTGGAGAAACAGGCGCTCGTCCGGTCCAAGCGACGGCTGCTTCCAACTGCGCCGGTACCATACAGAGGAATAAAAACCGGGGTCCCCTATGCCGCTGGCTTGCGTCTCCGGGCTGAATGGAACCGTAATTTTCAAATTCCAATCGACGTCTTCAGGCCTTGTATACCGCGCCGCGCGACCGTTCGAGAAGTCCCATTGCCCGTTGAGCGAGGTCCACTTCTGTCGCTCCAGCTGCTTTCGCGGACAGGACTCCTTCGAATGATCGATAAAGCTGATCCACTCATTCCCCAAAGCATTGTTCAAGAAAGATCTCCTGTCTTTACGATACTTGCACCATGGGAAGAGTGGCGATATGGGCGACACCCGAAGCTGGCCGTCAGTCACAAGCTCCCGGTACACGCGGGCGGCATACCAGGCGAAGGGCTCTTCGTGCGGGTTGGTTACCATGTGGGCAAAGCCAGCCGACAGTACTGTGAAAGCAGGTCGGAGATACTTATCATCGGCACTTGAGAAGCGAGCAACCAAGAGGCAAGGGAGCTCGGCGTTGTCAAGGTCAGCACGCAGAGGTCAACCGCAGTCGGGCCGCCGAGTATCGCACGGAGTGAGCGACTTGGCTCAGCGCCCGCTCGGAGGAGCGGCCTGACTTTGAAGTCACTTCAAATTCGTCAAAGCAATGCCCTCGCTGTGCTACTTCTCATGATGCATTCGGTGCACAGGAAACGCGTTGTTGTCTTGTTCGCGTCTTTGCGGAAAAGCAGACAGGAATCAGTGTGTTGCACAAGGCTCCTCAAGCTCTCTTCTTTTGCTGCGCCCGCCGGTTCGTCCTGGGCAGCACACGCATAAGGCGCCTGCATAGCAAGCCTTCGCTACGCTCCGGCCAAGCACCTCGTTGGGCAACCCATCACGCTTACTTACACCGGAATGCGCACGGTTCGTGGCGCAGGGACTATTCGAGCGCCGGAATGCGTGGTTCCCAGCCTTATGGGACTCAGCCACAGGCTCTGTAGCCAGACTCTCCCACCTTAGGTACAGGCGATGGCGAGCGTACCGGAGACCGCGAGCAACTTTCCGTTTCGGCGACTCGACGGCAACTGCGAGGCACAATGTGCCGCATGGCCGGGTCGCATCGACGACCATGCCGCCGCCCGGGTGTCCACTCTCGCCGGTCTAGTAAGCGGCCCGATCGCAGTCTTGCTAGCCCTCTATGCCGCAATCTCCTGGATATCACGAGGTGGCGCGCAAAAGGAATCCCCTCTGTGTCTCGCTCCAAGCTCCAGCTTGAGTGGCCAAGGACCTGGGAACTCACTGTTCTGTCAGGTTGACGTTAAGTGTAGTTTCATGCTCATACGGTATGTTCCGGGGGTTGACAAGTGCAGTACTCGGGAAGTCGATGAGGGTGTCGCCCGTGCGTAGACCTTTCGAAAACAGGGAACAGCGAGGCCTTCATCGCCCGCTACCGGAGAGAGTAGAAGTTTGAGAGACCGATAGCTGTGCGCTGGAAATCGGCGTGAATGTTGATCACTGTTTCAGCACACCCGAGAACGAGAATGGCGCCCGGGTACAGCAATCGGCTCATGGCACCAACTACCTTCCTCTTCGTCTCGGTATCGAAGTAAATCAACACGTTGCGGCACATGATTAAGTCAAATGGCCCCATTCCCCGGAGTTCTCGACGGAGGTCCATCTGATCGAAACGCACCATGCCACGGACAGTCTCAGAAAGCTGCCAGTCCGAGCCTGCACGCGTGAAATACTTCATGAGGTACGACGAAGGCAAGCCGCGCGTTACCTCAAACTGTTGGTACTTGCCCTCCCGGGCGCGATCAAGCATCTGGGTTGATAGATCCGTGCCTAGGATCTCTACATCTAACTTCGTCTTCCGCATCTCCAGCAGCATCATCGCCAGGCTATAGGCCTCTTGGCCGGAAGAAGCAGCCGCTGACCAGATTCTTAACTTTCGTGTCTTGCCTGCCTTCTCGAACAGCAATGGAAGCACATGCGTCTGAAGCGCCTCGAACATGGCCGTATCCCGAAAGAACAGCGTTTCGTTCGTAGTCATCGCATCGATGACTACCTTAGATAAAGCGACAGAAGATTTCTTTGCAAGGAGCACGCTCAAAGCGTCGAGCGAGTCGATGTTCTGGCTTCTCAAGATGGGAGCCAACCGGGACTCAAGTAAGTACTGCTTGTCGGTGTCGATCACTATTCCTGACTCGGTATGGATAAAATGCTGCAGGAAAGCGTAATTCGCCGGGGAAAGCGCAGTCGGGTTGGAGGATTCTCTAGCAGGAGCTGGGTCACGCGTCGTATCTCGGGATGTCATACTCTCCCCACAATCGCAGGAATGATCTTTTGAAGCGGGAGAACAAGGTCAGCCAGGGATGCTTCGGCCACCGCGCCCGGCATACCCCAGACCACGCTAGTTGCCTGATCCTGCACGATGACGGAAGCTCCAAGAGCTTTCAACTGCCGGACCCCGAGCAATCCGTCGTGACCCATTCCGGTTAAAATGACCGCCATCACGGATCCCCCGTAGACCTCAGCAATAGATCGAAATAGAACGTCAACAGCAGGACGGCAGGAGTTTTCCCGCTCCTCCTGATTGAGCACTACCTCGATTCCTTTCAGCCTTCTGACAAGTCGCATGTGAAAATTACCGGGTGCAACAATCGCAGTGCCCGGTCGTACTTCCATACCGTCCCTGCCTTCACAAACCGGAATCCTGCTCAGCTTGGTAAGTCTTTCCGCGAGCATCTGAGTGAAGAGCGGCGGCATATGCTGCACGATGACCACAGGAAGCGCAAAATTGGCAGGGATCATAGGCAGCAGCTCCGCAAGCGCGGACGGCCCCCCGGTCGAGACGCCAATCGCCAGGATCTGCGGGGTTGGCCTGGACCCATAACTCATGCCATCCTTGCCGGTGCTTCCGCTGATGAGCGGATAAGAGCGCGGTGCCACTGTGGCTGCGTTCCGTGCAGAGTTCGCCGCCGATGAAGGGGCAAGCTCAGGAGGAAGGAACAACCTCTTGATTTTCGAGCTGAGCTCTTCCTTGAGCGCGTCATACGCGCTGGTCGACATCTCTCCGCAGTGTTGCTTGGTGACGTAGTCACTCGCTCCGGCCAGCAGCGCATCAATGGTGGCAGCAGCGCCCCGCTCCGTAAGACTGCTGAACATCACAACTCGAATCATAGGATACCGTTCCTGCAGTAAACGCAGCGTTCCTAATCCATCCAGATTCGGCATTTCGACGTCGAGAGTCACTATATCGGGACTGAGCTGTTCGACTTTCGTGAGAGCCTCGAGACCATCGCGTGCAGATCCGATCACCGTTATGGCTGGGTCCGAATCCAGCATTCGAGTCACTAGGCGGCGGATCACCACCGAGTCATCCACAACAAGCGCTCGGATTTTCTGCCCCGGCACAAACCGAGATCGAGCAACACGTAAGGGCGTGGTTCCTATCACAGTCAATACCTCCTCCTTCGCAGTGCCGAGAACGACAATGCTGACAACGATCTCATTCTTTCTAGCCATGCCCCAGGTGCAGGGGCAATGATGTTTCTCTACACAAGTCTGGAGCCTGGTTGACACCGACACCGGATCAGTCTCCATGGCAGATCCCGACTATGGGCGATTCGAGAATGGGTGGATGAGCCGTATCAGTTGGCGGTTCGGCAGCTACTCGCATCCTGCGACCGGCGCACAAAGCGATACTCACGAACGCCCTTCATGCGCTGCTCTGATTCCTTGAGGCTCCTTCGCTCTGCAAGCTTTGGACTATGCTGGACACAAGCCCAGAACATCTATGCCAGTCACGCACGTTTGCTCAGGCCTTTCTCCTAATGCAGCCCGTGAGTGAACAGGCTTGCTAGAGTTTGAAGCGACTGACCAGGAGTTGCAGTTGGGACGCCATCTCTGTCAAAGCACGGGCTGCAGTCTGAGTATCCCGCGCCCCTGACGTTGTTTGTTCAGCTGCTTGTGCAACGAGCCCTATATTTTGGGCAATCTCGCTTGTTCCCTTAGCGGCATCCGTCACATTGCGCCCAATCTCGTTGGTGGTCGCTGTTTGTTCTTCAACAGCAGATGCAATCGTGCTGGAGATATCGTTTACCTGGTTGATGATTTCGCTCACTTCTCCAATCGCCTTTACTGCTGCTTTGGTGTCGCCTTGGATGGCTTCGATCTTCTGACCTATCTCTTCTGTAGCACGTGCCGTTTCTTTCGCGAGTTCCTTGACCTCGTTGGCCACCACCGCGAAGCCCTTTCCTGCTTCGCCTGCTCGCGCTGCTTCAATGGTGGCATTCAATGCAAGCAGGTTGGTCTGCTGAGCAATCGAGGTGATCACCTTAATAACCTTGCCGATCTCCTGGCTTGAAATACCCAATTTGCTGATGGTCTGGTTTGTTCCATCTGCCATCACGACCGCCAACTTGGCAACCCTCGCTGCCTCAGTCGCGCTTTTTGAGATCTCGCGGATTGACGCGAGCATCTCCTCGGAACTTGCGGCGACGATGCTTACGTTTGCGGAGACCTGCTCACTGCTGGTCGAGACTCCGTTTGCTTGCCGAGACGCATCCTGGGAGCTATTGCTTAACTGCTGGCTGATTGCGGAAAGCTCTTCTGAAGACGATGCCATACCCATCGCGGTCTGACCGATGCTGGCGATATTGCTTCGCAGGTCTGAGAGCAAGCGTTTGAGGCCTGCGGCCATTTGACCAGCAGCATCCTCGCCGGTCACTGTAATCTGATGGGTCAGATCACCCTGCGCGGCCGCCGCGACCACCTGTAACAAGCTGCTGACCTTCGTCTGCAGTTCAGCACCTGCCACTCGATCCCGCTCTTCTGCTAAGTTAGCCTGCTCTCGGAGCTTGACTTGTGCTGTGACATCAATCGCAAACTTCACAACCTTACTCGGTTTGCCGTTGAGGTCGAGGATGGGGTTGTAGCTTGCCTGGATCCATACCTCGCGCCCGCCCTTGCCGATCCGCTTGTACTCGTCCGATAGGAACTCGCCGCGGTTTAACTTTGCCCAGAACTCCCGGTACTCGGATGAAATCCGGTAGCTCTCCTCGACAAAAAGACTGTGGTGCTTCCCGACGATCTCATCGAGCCTGTAGCCGAGAGCGCCAAGGAAATTGTCGTTTGCCGTCAGAACAGTGCCGTCAAGAGAAAACTCAATCACAGCTTGGGATTTACCGATGGCCGCGATCTGCCCTTTATAACCGGTGTTTACTATTTTCTGTGCTGTGACGTCGTTCGCGAATTTGACAACCTTATGTGGTTTGCCATTCACATCGAGAATCGGATTGTAGCTTGCTTGGATCCATACCTCACGCCCGCCCTTGCCGATTCGCTTGTACTCGTCCGATAGGAACTCGCCACGGTTCAGCTTCGCCCAGAACTCCCGGTACTCGGAGCTCCCGCGGTAGCACTCCTCGACAAAGAGGCTGTGGTGCTTGCCTACAATCTCATCCAGCCGATAGCCGAGAACGCGGAGGAAGTTCTCGTTAGCGGCGAGAATCACGCCATCGAGAGAGAATTCGACTACGGCTTGAGAGGCGCCAATGGCCGCGATCTGCCCTTTGTAGTCTGTATTCACTATCTTCTGTGCTGTGATGTCAGTCGCGAATTTCACAACCTTATGTGCTTTACCGTTCTCGTCCAGGATAGGGTTATAGCTGGCCTGAATCCATACCTCACGCCCACCCTTGCCGATCCGCTTGTACTCATCGGATAGAAACTCGCCACGATTCAGCTTCGCCCAGAATTCGCGATACTCGGACGTATTACGGTAGCTCTCTTCGACGAAAAGGCTATGGTGCTTCCCGACGATCTCATCCAGCCGGTAGCCAAGAGCGGCGAGGAAATTGTCGTTTGCTGTCAGGATAATTCCGTCGAGGGAAAACTCAACTACTGCCTGGGACTTCCCAATTGCCGCGATGATTGACAGGGAGTCGTCAAAGACTGGTTTCGCTACCTTCGGCAACCTAGGTAGAGGCTTATTGAGCAATGTAGGAGGGATGCTGACAGAAGCGGCAGTGCGCATAAAGTGAATCCTCGAAACCTTTCAGATAGAAACCGGATTGTTACTGGCAAGCGTTCTGTAAAACACGGGCGGTATCCAGCACAAGCATCAAACCCTCTTTCAGGTGGTACACGCATTCGATTAAGTTTCTTTGCTCCTGCGGCATATTGTCCGGAACCGGCGCATAGGCGTCGAGAGGAATATCAATGACATCACCTATGTCATCGACCAGCAGGCTGACTGCTCCATCGTCCGACTGGATCACGATGTTCATAGGAAGCGCATCGGTACTTGAGCGGGACAAGCCGAGACTTCTCCTTGTGTCGATGGCGATTACAATCTGACCCCGGAGATTGATCAAGCCTTCGATAGCGCCAGGGGCGAGTGGAACAACCGTCATCTCCTGATAGCGGATCAGTTCCTGAACCTTGACCACGTCGATGCCAAGGAAGAGATCCTGAATACGAAAGGTGGAGTACTGCCGGGTCTTCTGTGAACCAGGGTTCATCGGCTCACCTCTACACCGGCGGTAGGTGTATGCATCAGAGCGCCCAAGGTGCGCAACAACTCTTCCCGCTCGGAGCGAACCACCTGGGCGCTGAAAGTCTCTCCTGAAGCCCAGGAACAGCTGGGCTGGTCGGCTCGGTCGAGGAGTGCCAGCAGAGGAATGTGTTCAAGACTAGCGTCGTCGCGCATAGCCTCAAGCAGTTCAAATCCACCAGAAGGGGGAACGCCGGTTGCTGTGATGACCAGGTCCACTGAGCTCTGGCGCATCTTCGGTACCGCCTCCGATGCCGTACTCGCCTGGATCACCTCGTAGCCTGACACATCCAGAAACTCGTTGATCATCTCTCTTGCGACGACAGACGGGTCGAGGAGAAGTATCCTTTGGCGCTCTTTGGCGCCCGCAAGAGAAGGATCAAGCCAATTCTCACCAGAGCTCTGTACGACTGCATGCAGGTCAAGGAGGTCGGTGATCTTTCCTCCGATCAGGGCTGACCCAAGAAGCCCTTTTACCCGCGCGGTGCGCCGTACCGTTACAGCTTCATTGACGATATCGATGATCTGATCCACCATTAAACCGACTCGACGATTGCCATCGGTAAAGACGATGATTTGCACATGCTCGCTGGACTTTGCTCCCTCAGCGTTTGCGGTCGGGAGCATGGAGTCAAGGGTGACCAGGGGAAGGATGCTGTCCCGGTAATGAAGCACGGGGCGCCCAGCCGCCCGTTCAATCTTGCCTGCGCTGATCTCTTCCAATCTGTCCACCAGCGATAGCGGAACTGCCAGGCGTTCGAACAGGCCAGCACGGAACAAGAGCATCATCTGTGGTTGGGAAGAGCCGACTGCGACCGTAGGTGTCTGGGCGTTAGATTGCCGGCTCTGCACACCTAATCCAGCCAGCCTTGACAACCCGGCTACATCCAGAATCAATGCGGGGCGGCCATCGCCCATAATCGTTGCGCCTACATAGCAGCTAAGACCCTTCAACTGCCGGCCCAGAGGTTTAACGACAATCTCTTGCGTGTCGCAGATTCGGTCAACAACCAAGCCCAACTGTCGATTTTCCGCTTGCAACACAACAATGTTGACAACATCCCGGGCGAGCGATCCTTCTGCTCTTCCAAGTACGCGCCCTAGATACACGAGCGGCAACAGATTACCGCGGTGATGAAAGACTGGTGTTCCGTGAACATTCTCAATCCGCTTTGAAACCTCGTCTCCTTCCACGCGCACAAGCTCGAGCAGATTGGCCTGCGGGATGATGAACCGCTCCTCCTTGTTCCACTTGGGACCTTGTGTCGTCTGCTGCCTTCCGGGATGCTCGTCCAGAGTCACCACCAGGCCAGGAATGATCGCCAGCGTGAGAGGAATCTTGATCCGTATGGTCGTTCCACTTTCGGGACGGTTGAGAACATCGACATTCCCGCCGATCTTCTCGATATTCGTTTTAACTACGTCCATTCCCACGCCCCGGCCGGAGATGCTGGTGACCTGTGCCGCCGTCGAGAAACCAGGCAGGAAGATCAGATGAAGGGCATCGCGCGTACTCATCTGCGCTGCTTGCTCGGGACGGATCAGGCCCTTGTCGAGCGCCTTCGCCTTTACGCTTGCCGGATCAATGCCAGCTCCATCATCGGAAATCTCGATATTGACAACTCCGCCCTCATGGTAGGCACGCAGCAGCAGGAGGCCCTCCGGGTTTTTATTCTTGCGTAGACGCTCTTCCGGTGTCTCAATCCCGTGATCACAGGAGTTTCTAACGATATGAGTGAGAGGATCCTTGATCGCCTCGATAATCGTCTTGTCCAGCTCTGTTCCGGCACCATCCATTTCAATCTGGATACGCTTTCCGCATCTTGAGGCCAGATCACGGACCACGCGAGGGAGCTTGTTCCATACCACCCCGATCGGCTGCATGCGGGTTTTCATCACACCTTCCTGCAACTCGCTCGTAATGAGGTTCAGACGCTGGGAGGTCTTCTGTAATGACGCGTTTTGTGCAGATGTATCTTGCATGAGCTGGTTTCGCGCCAGTACCAGTTCGCCGACCAGGTTCATCAGTCGATTCAGCAGGCCCACGTCCACGCGAATCGTCGAATCCGATAACTGCCCATCCTTGCTCGCATCCTTGGCGACCTCGCCGGCTTCCTCTTTGAGAGAGTTATCTGGCCCGGTGAGGTCCAGGGATGGCGCCCGGCTGAGGATTACATCCTCGTCGGCGCTTTCCCTTTTCTCCTGGAGATGAACGAAACCCTCCTGCACCGGCTCTCCCAGGTTGGCAGGCAAACGATCCGCTTCGTCTTGATCCCCACTCGGAGAGTGAAGAGTGCTCGTCGGGGAAACGGAGGCGGGTAAACATGTCGCTGCAGGTTCCACCGCTTGCAGCGGTACCGACCTTTCGCTTTCGCATGCAGGAGCCTCGCCGCCAGGCGATTTACACGAGCGATGCGCTTCCTCAAGGCGTGCGCGCAGTGGTCCGGTATGGTCCACGCCCTCAGATCCGGTCTGTTCGATCTTGCTGAGCAGGACTTTGACAGCATCTGTCGCTTCCAGAATCAGCGAGATTAACTCGGGAGTCAGCTCTCTTTGGCGCTCGCGCACCTGCGTCAGCAGGTTCTCTGCTACGTGGGTAACGGAACTAAGAACGTCATACCCGAAAAAGCCGCATGTGCCCTTGATGGTGTGAATGGTGCGAAATGCGCTCGAAATGAGCTGCATATCTCCAGGATTTTGCTCGAGCTGCACGATCTCACGATCAAGGCTCGCAAGATTCTCGTTGCTCTCGATGAGAAACTCTCGTATCTCTTCATCAAATTCCATCAGCGCTCTCTTCTGCCATCGGTTCGCGAGTGCTTGACCTTCGTTCGGCCATCGCCCCGCGCTCCGCTACTACCATCCGGATGCAACCAAGACCCTGTTGCACCATCCTCCGGACGCACTACCCTCGCAAGGAACATCGCGCCTCCCATGGGCGCGTTGAGAGAGGAAGAATGATCTCGACCGTACTATCGGCAGCCAGGGCGGCTCCATTCAGTAGGCAGCAGGAAGAGTTCCGAACGATGGTAACCACGGCCGGCGATCGGCAGATCGCTCGCTCGTGCAATCGAAAGCGCCGATAGGAGCTTTGACTGGCAAGGATCCATTGCTTAGCGGCAGATTCGGCCTGCTACAGCGGCAGAGACAGTTCCACTTCGGCGCCACCAGCAGGATGGTTCGTCACCAGCACGCCTCCCTGGTGTGCCTCGGCGATCTGCTTCACCAGCACCAGTCCGATGCCTGTGCCTGCCGGCTTCGTCGTGTAAAACGGGACGAACAGGTTCGATGGGTTTGCCACGCCAAGGCCCGAGTCATGAATACGGATGGCTACGGCAATTCCTTTAACAGCCCAGGAAAGCGTAACCGCCGGCGCGGCAGCTGCATTCTCAAGTGCGGCCTCGGCACCATTGCGCAACAGGTTGATGAGAGCCTGCGCGAGCTGATCCCTGTCCGCGCGCACATCGATCTCCGGTCCGTCCAGCACCAGGACGGGTACCCGCGTTTCCAGTGGGGCCAGCTGTCTCAGGAAAGGACCGAGCGGAAACAGTTCACGCCGCGGCGCTGCCAGTTGCGCCAGTTGTCGATACGCCTCCAGAAAGCGGTTCAAGGAGTCCGCTCGCTCCTCGATCACCGCAAGTGGCCGATCGAAATCAGCATCCGCGTCTCCTGTTCGCAGCAGGAGCCGCAGCGAGCCGGCGAGCGACTTGATGGGTGTCAGCGAATTGTTGATCTCATGCGCCAGCACGCGGATCAGCCGCCGCCATGCCTCCTGCTCTTCCTGGCGCAGCGCCTGGCTTACGTCTGCAAGCAGCAGCAGATCATGCGGCACGCCTCGCTCACGGAAGCGGCTGCGGCGCAGCACCCACTGGGCCGCGTTTGCTTCTGCGCCAACGGTGACCAGCTCTTCGTCGGCCGCGGTAAGCAGATGTTCCACACCAAGGGTCGAGGCGTGCTGCCCGATGGGCGCCTGCCCGTCGACGGATACCAGGAGCCGCGCTCCCGCAGGGTTCAGCAGGCGCAGAATGCCATTTGCGTCAAAAGCAAGTACCGGGGCCTGCAGCACATCGAGGACGCGGCGAACCAGGGCGGCGGACTCGAGCGAGGCAAGTCGTTCCGCCTGCAGATCGCCGGCGAGCGCATTGATTTCAAGCGCGAGATCACCGAGCGCGTCGCCGCGGCGCGCACCCCGCGCGCGGAAGGAGTAGTCCTGCTCACGGAGGGCTGCCACCACGTTGGCCAGGGTCTGGAGTGGTCGTAGTAACTGCTCGGCGACCCAGGCCTGGAAGCTAGCCCATAGAAGCACGAGACAGACCAGCGTACTGACCCAGATAGCTGGCGATGCATGCTGGGTGTGAAGCACCGAGGCCGCCAGCAGGACCAGTGGCGAGCCCAGCAGCCAGAGCGTCCAGCGCAGCCGGTTTTCGTAGCCAATGCGCCTGCGTGTACGCCCAAGCGGCAGGCGCTGCCTAGGGCGTGATGCCATGCTTTTCCAGGCGGCGGTACAGCGCGCCGCGACTAAGCCCGAGGAGCTCCGCAGCCTGCGTGATGTTGCCCTCGGCACGCGCAAGCGCTTTGCGCACCAGGATAGCCTCCACTGCGTCCAGGCTCAGCTCATCAATGGCTACAGCGGCTTGCCGGGCAGGGGCCAGGCCTAGATCGATCACCTCTACCTGCGAGCCGCGAGCCATCAGCACGGCGCGCTCCATGGTGTGGTCCAGCTCTCGCACATTGCCCGGCCACGCGTAGTGAAGCATGGCCTGCAGCGCGGCCGGGGACAGGCCCTGCAGCGCCCGTCGATAGCGCTGACCATGGTGCGCGAGAAAGTGCGCGGCCAGCAGCGGTATGTCCTCGCGGCGCTCGCGCAGCGGCGGCAGTCGCAACTCGATCGTGTTGAGCCGGAAAAGCAGGTCTTCTCGAAAGCGCCCTTCCTCCACCTCCCGCGGCAGGTTTGCGTTGGTCGCTGAAACCACGCGGACATCCACGCGGTAGCTCTTCGAGGAGCCAACCCGTTCTATCTGCCCGGTCTCGAGCACGCGCAGCAGTTTGGCCTGCTGACGGATGGGCACATTGGCGATCTCATCGAGAAAGAGCGTGCCGCGATCGGCTAACTCGAAGCGGCCGACGCGATCTGTGCGCGCGTCCGTGAACGCTCCGCGAACATGCCCGAAGAGTTCGCTTTCGAAGGTTCCTTCGGGCAGCGCGCCCGTGTTGACCGCAACCAGTGTCTGCGATGCGCGCGCCGAGACCGCGTGAAGCGTCTGCGCCACAACTTCCTTGCCAGTACCATGCTCGCCCGTTACCAGGACGTTCGCATCGGAAGGGCCTACCCGCGCAATGGCCTCAAGCAGTGGGCGCATGGAGGGGGCGGTCGCGATAAACTCGGGCCGGTTCTGGGTGCGCAGCAGCAGGTTTTCTGCTTCCAGTGTGCGCGTCCGCCGCAGCGCCTGGCTCAGCTCAATCTGGGTGCGCAGGATCTGCAGCAGGCGTGCGTTCTCCCACGGCTTCTGCACAAAGTCTCGAGCACCCAGCCGCATGGCCTCGACCGCGAGCTCTATGTTTCCCCACGCTGTCATTACGATGACGGGCAGCTGACTATCGGTAGCCAGTGCCTGCTGCAACAGTGCGAGACCTTCCGCGCCCGAGGTCGTATCCCGCGCATAGTTCAGGTCAACCAGGGCTGCGTCAAAGCGCTCACACGTGAGCTCCGCGAGCGCTTCCGCCGGCGATCGCGCTGTGTGCAGCTGGTAGCCTTCCCCCTTCAACAGCAATTGCAGCGCTTCCAGAATATGCGGCTGATCATCGGCAATGAGCAGGCGCGCCCGTGCCACTTTGGAAACAGCGGGCGACGCGGCGCGGCTGGTTGTCGATGGCATGCTGGCTTGCTCCCGCTGCTCTGTCGCTGCGACCCGCTACGTCGGAGGAACCGCGACTCCGGGCTTCCCTTGCTGGTCGCTCTCTTGATTATGGATCATGCCTTATGGCTGGCGCGACTGCACGACGCCGGTCTTTGCGTCAGCGATCGATACCTGGTAGGCATCCAGCGTGGATCCCGTAGCGCGCGCAAGCTCCACCCTTGACTTTTCAAAGGTCGTCTCGGCCACTGCGAGCGTCGATTCCGTGATGGCTAGGTCGTGTTGCGCGCTGAGGGTCTGCAGGTTTGAGCCGGCGCCCAGCTTCTGCTCCTGCCGGCTGATGTCGAATGTTTTCTGCGCCAGGTCGCGTGCCTGCCGCGCTGCCACAACCCGCGCGCTGCTTTGCTCGAGCGCGTACTGCGCATTGCGCACCTCGATACGGATCTGTTTCTTCAACTGCTGTATGCGCAGCTCCGACTGCCGGTACTCCAGCTCCGAGCGATACTGATCCGACTTCAGAACACGATTGCGTATCGGAATGTTGACCGACAAACCTACCAGGTAATCAGGCGACGAGTTATTGAACGCCGTGCGCATCGATCCGCCGAAACTGCCCGGCGAGGTGGTGCTGGTCACTCCCACTGCCGCTGAACCGGGATTCAACTGGCCGCCCAGGCCTGTGCCGCCATAGTAGGCCTCGAGGTCAACAGTTGGCAGCACCGCGTTGCGCGCGGCCCGGCGGCTGATATCGCGATTGTCGAGATCATAGTCAGACTCGGATAACTCCGGCCGGCTGCGTAGCGCTTCCTCGGTCAGGTCGGCGAGTGGCCGCTGTGCATCGGCATCGTTGATCGTGATTCTCTCGGTGGGGATGACGGGCATCTCTTCCAGGCGGGCATCGTCCAGGTTCTTGGTCAGCGCATTCTTGATCAGCGATTCCTGCAGCTGCAGTGTCGTCCTGGCTATGGTCAGATCTTCGTCGCGTGCGGCGACTTCCCCTTCGGCCCGCGTCACGTCCATGGCGGGCAGCGCCTGCAGGGCAAGCTGCTGCCGGTCACTTTGCAGCTCCTCCTGCGCAAAGCCGAGCGAGCGTTCGCGGACCTGCTCATCCTGGTACGCACTGGCCAGGTCCCAGTACATATTGGCGATCTGCGTGATTGTCACAATGAGCTGGTCCTTGAAAGCAATGTCGGAGATAGTGCGGTCGTTGCGCGCGATCCGCAGATAGCGAAGATTAGGCCCCGTACCAAAGCCCGCCAGCAGCGGCTGCAGCACGGTGAAGCGGTAGTAAGCATTCAACGCCGGGGAAAGATATGTGAAGGGACTATTCTGCGCAACCCGGCTGTTCTCCAGAATAAAATTGACTGACGTGCCGGTTGAAAAAGCCTGGGCATACTCGAGACCGGTCGTAAGCGTGTTGGTCTGCAGCGATGGCACGTCATAGATCTGGCGGTTGGACAGTGGCTGGGTCAGGTGCTCCACGTTGACGCTGCCCGTAAGGATCGGGTCATAGGAGTTGACCGCGGTACCGGTGCCAAGGGTCGACGAGACGATGCCGGACGCGCCGCTGCCAGCGCCGCCGGCGCCACCCGTGGTACCGCCCGCACCTGCGCCGGGCGCACCGGAGCCGAGCCCGCCCACGCCGCCTCCGGGCGTGTTCTGCACGATGCCTGCATTGACACCGCGCGTGGTACCGCCCGCCTTGGTGCGTTCGACGTCGGCTTCCGCTATCGGCAGGTTGTAGCGTGCAATCGCGATGTCAAGGTTGTTTTCTAGCGCCAGCAGGATCGCGTCTTCAAGCGACAGGTACAACTTGCCGTCACGGACTAACTGCTCGATGCGCGGCGTGTTCGCCAGGCTGGCCTGCGGCACAAAGCTGGGCAGATAAGCGTCGACGGGATTATGCGAGCGCGGCAGGTCCAGCCGCAACGCGGGCGCCACGGGTCCCTGGGAAAGGTTCACCGCGGGGGTTGCGGCCGGGTTCTGCGCCGCTGGTTGGGTCGTGACCTGTGCGCCGGAAAGCGCAGCGTAGAGCGGCAGCAGCGCAACTGCGATGGCACGTGTTAGCAGCAGGTTCCTCACGAGAGCTTGACCCCCATCCCTGCAGCCGCAGGGTTCGTCACCGGCGCATCGGCTGTCATCCAGCCATCCCGGAGCTCGAGAATGCGATTGCCATAGGTGGCATTCAACTCGGAATGCGTGACCTGCACGATTGTGGTTCCTTGTTGATTCAGGGCGCGAAACAGCTCCATGATTTCGGCTGCCTGGGCCGAGTGAAGATTGCCGGTCGGCTCGTCCGCAAGCAGCAGCGCGGGCTTGTGAATCACGGCGCGCGCAATCCCGACTAACTGCTGCTGGCCGCCCGATAACTGGCTCGGGTACAGATCTTTCTTGCCGACAATCTGGAATCGATCCAGCGCATCGGCCACCATCGCCTGGCGTTCCGAACGCGGCAGGTTCTTGTAAGAGAGCGGCAGGTCGATATTCTCGGCAACCGTCAGGTCGTCGAGCAGGTGATAGCTCTGGAAGACCATCCCGATCCGCCGGCGTGCCAGGTCGGCCCGCTGCTTCCGTGCCAGCGTATGCACCGCCTCGCCCTCAAACCAGTACTCGCCCCTCCATTCGTCATCGAGCATGGCAAGCACGTTCAGCAGCGAGGACTTGCCCGCACCGGACGGGCCCATGACCGTAATAAAATCGCCCTCGCGTATGTTGAGCTTGATATTGCGCAAGACAAACGTCTGCGACGTCCCCGCCTTGTAACTACGCTCCAGGCTTTTTAGTTCAATCATGGAAGTGCATCCCTTCTCTGTTGTTCGTCTCTGGTTGTATGTCTCGCTGAGCATCGCAGCAAATGGCCGTGTAGCCGGTCTGGGTAGCGGGCTACTCCTCCCGCAGCAGCGCGGCCGGGTCCACGTGCAGCACGCGCAGGACCGGCAGCCATGTGGCAATCAAGGCCAGCAATGCCATGCACCCAACCACTCCACCCAGGACGACAGGGTCCTGCGACGTCGCCTGGTACACAACATGCGCCAGGAGGCGACTGGTCGCCGCGCCCAGCAGCAACCCGGCCCCGGAGCCGACCAGGAGCAGCCGCGCGGGCCGCCCCAGCGCTGCTGCCAGCACCTGCTGCCGCGTCGCGCCCAGCGCCACCCTCAGCCCCAGTTCCCGCATCCGCCGGCTGACCGCATACGACGCCATGCCGAAGATCCCGGTGACGGCCAGCACCCCCGCCAGTCCACCCATAATGCCAAGTGCAACCGTGGCAGCGACAGATGGCAGCAGGACCATGGTCATCGACCGTGGCCAGGAGTTGATCGTGAGCGGCAGGCCGGGTTCGAGTTTACCCAGTGCGTCCTCGATGCCGCGCGCTGTCGCCGCCTCGCCTGCCTGCGAACGAACCACAAGGATTGCCGGCGTATCCGGCGACTGCGCGTAGGGCAGAAACATGGCCGCCGTCGCGTCTTCGGTCAGCGTGTTGTACTTGCCGTCCTCCACAACGCCAACCACCTGGATGCGCGGACCGCCTCGCGTGAAATAGTGCCCCACGCCATCCGCGGTGCCGAAGACCCGGCTTGCAAACGTCTTGTTCACGATGGCTACAGGCGGCGCCTCTTCTTTGTCATTCCAGGTGAAGTCGCGGCCACTTACAAGCCTGGTCCCGGCGGCTGCCAGGTACCCGGGCGAGACGTTGTACAGGCTAGCATCGGCCGCGGCATACGCGTCTCGAAAATCTGTCACGCCATACCGATACACGTTCGAGTCGGAGGTGCTGAGGCTTAGTGGAATCTTGTCTGCAAAGCCTGCCGCGGTCACACCCGGCAGGGCTGCAGCAGCATCAAGCGCGCGATGCTGGATCGCCAGCGCCTGCTTGTCGGTCTGGCCGCTCATCAGCAGGTCAAAGCTCGCGAGCGTCACGCCTTCCGGTTGAAACCCGTACGAGGCATGAAGACTACGCACCAGGCCGCGTACCGCCACCAGCGACGCGGTAAGCAGCACCGAGCAAAGCACGACCTGCAGGACCAGCAATCCGTCGCGAAGCGTCCACCGTCGACCACTGGTTGAAACCGTGGGACCACTCTTCATCGCGAGGTAGACATCCTTGCTGCACACCTGCCGCGCAGGAACCATGCCGAGAAACACGCCGCTCACAACAGCAAGCGTAAGGGCCACCGCGAGCACGCTGCCGTCGGGCTTCAGCATGAAGGCGATTGGAAAATCCGGAGAAGGATGCCACGCGCTCAATGCCCTGAGAACCGCACTTGCAAGCGCGAGGCCGGCAAGCCCGCCGAAGATAGAAACGACGACCGCCTCTGCCACTAATTGCCGCATCAAGCGGCCGCGGGTCGCCCCGAGTGCCAGCCGAAGCGCGAGCTCGCGCGCGCGGTCGGCGGCTCGCGCCGCAAACAGGCTGCCGAGATTGGCACAGGCGGCAAGCAGCAGCAGCATGGTCAGCACCATGACACCCAAGAGAAATGCCTGCACCGGCCTGCGCAGCGTATCACCCAGCAGGCCGGGGCGGGACAGGCGAAAGCCCAGATCCGCATCCTGCGGGTTACGGCCTGCGAGTTCCTTGCCGATCGCGTTGAGGTCAGAGGAGGCCTGCTCTGCGCTGGCCCCGGGCTTCAGGCGACCTACTAACGAAATGTTGTGATTGCCGCGCGCTTCCGTGAAGTCTTCGCCGTTCAGCTCCTGGCGGTTCGACAGCGGCACCCAGAAGTCCGCCGAGAAAAATAACTCCGTCCCTCGGAAGCTCGCGGGCGCCACGCCCAGGATTGTGAAGGGATGCTTGTTCAGTTCGATCACGGTGCCCGCAACGTGCGGGTCGCCATGGAACTGGCGCAGCCAGTACCCATAACTCAACACGGCGTATGGCGCGGAGTTAGGCCCGTGCGCGTCTGCCGGATGGAAGAATCGTCCTACGGCTGGCTGCACCCGGAGCACGTCAAAATAGTTTTCCGACGCCTCGTAGAACCAGCCTTGATGCACAGCTCCCGCGATGCCGACACCAGCGCGCTCGATCGAATAGGCGGCAATGCCTGAGAACGTCCGGTTCATGTCTCGCACGTCTCGGTAGTCAGGATAAGAGTGCGCCGGGGACGACGGAACCGTGTTGCCCACATTGCCGAGGCGGTTGATTGAAACCAACTGCGCCGCCTCCGGGAGATCGAGCGGGTGGAAGATGAGCACGTTCAGCACGCTGAACGCGATAGCATTCGCACCCACGCCGAGCGCCAGCGTCAGCACCACCGTGAAGGCGAAGCCGGGGCTCCTGCGCAGCTGCCGCCATGTGTAACCGAGATCGTTCCATAAGCGATGCATAGCGTTACTCCGTTCTCAGGACTTCGACCGGGTTGACAGAGGCAGCGCGACTAACCGGAATCGCAGCTGCCAGCAGGGCTATCGCTTCGAGACCCGCAACGAGCAGCACGATCAGCAGTGCCTCATGCTGCACGCGCACAGTCAGCACAGAGGAGATCACGCGTCGCAGGGCAAAGCTCGCGAGCAGGCCAGTCGCGAGCCCGGCGAGCGATACCGCCGAAATCCTGCGCAGCATGAGGGATAGCACCTGCCAGCGCTGTGCCCCCAGTGCCATGCGCACCCCGACATCCCGCCGCCCCTGCTCCACCTGCTGCGCAATCAGCCCGTACAGGCCCAGCGCCGCAAGCAGGACAGCCAGCACAGCAAAGGTGCCGAACAGCCAGCTCTCCATCCTTTGCAGCACGAGGGATGCAGCGACAATGTCAGCCATGGTCTGCACCGGGCGGAAAGGCAGCCCCGGGTCGAGCTTGCGGAAGATCTGCTGCAGCGGATCGGCAAGCGCCAGCGGGTCGATGCGCGTGTGCACCACCAGCTGCATCTCCTGCAGATAGTTATTTCTATAGCCAGCCGGGATCTGTGCGGCGGGTATATCCATCTCGGCAAAAGCAGATTGGTAGAGGCTCTGGCGCTGGTTGCTGACGACGCCGACAATCATCGCGTTGTTCCAGTCGTCGATGTGTCGGCCGATCGGGTCCTCGCCAGCAGCAAAGAACTTGTGCGCGAATGCTTCGTTGACAACGATCACTGGCTGCGATGTCTCTGTGTCCAGGCGGTCGTCCGGAAGCCTGCCACGCAGCAGTTGCGGCTTTGTGGCTGAGTAATATCCCGGGTCGACCACGCGTAACTCGGCAAGGCGTTCCTGGTTTTTCGGCGCAGGTGGCTGGCCGAGTATCTTGACCTCGCTGTTGAATCCGTAGTCCTGCACCGGCAGCATGTTGATCAGGCCCGCCGACTCCACGCCCGGCAGCGCACGCACCTGTTCCAGAAGCGGCTGGTAGAAAGTGCGCAGCACATCCTGCCCCTTGATCGTGCCGGGCGACAGGTTGACATCTTCAATCAACAGGTGATCCGCAGCGAAGCCGAGATCCGTGTGGCGCAGCGTGGATAAAGTACGCAGCAGCAGGCCGCTGGTGAGCAGCAGCACCATGGCAAGCGCCATCTGCGCAGCAATGAATGCGCCACCCAGCCGCGTGTCCCTGCGGCTGGTACCCGAAGCCGGGCCACCGCTGCGAAGCGCCTGCGCTGGCGCGACCGAGAGCAACTGCCGTGCTGGCAGCAGTCCCGCCATGATGAGGGTGAACAAGGCCGCTGCCAGCGACGCGGCGATGACGGCAGGATTGAGCGTGATCTCGGATCCGCGTTCGAGTGATGCAGCAAGCAGCGTTTGCACAGCATGCAGCAGGAGCCAGGCAGCAACCACGCCACCAAAGGTGCCGAGTACGGCAAGTACAGCAAGCTCAGCAAATAGCTGCCGCGCCAGCTGCGCTCGAGAAGCCCCGATGGCAGAGCGCAGCGCGAGTTCCCGCTCCCGCCGCATGCCTCGCACCAGCATGAGCCCACCGATGTTGACGCAGCCCAGCGCGAGGACCGCGGCGACTGCCAGCACCAATACCTGCAGCAATCCGCGGGTGCTGCCGAGCAGGGAGTCAGAAAGCGTCTCGAGCTGCATGCGCCGGCCCGCGTCCTGTGGCTGGATACGCCCATACTCTGCGAGCACTCGGTTAAGGTCAGCCTCGGCAGCCGCCTTGCTGACGCCCGGCTTCAGGCGCGCGATGGTCCGCATCCAGTGACGCTCCCAATCCTGCTCACGCTTGGCCAAGCGAAACGGTGCGTAGACTGCGTCGGTCAGTTGCAGGGGAAAGCGAAAGCTTTGCGGCATCACCCCGATCACTGTCATCGGTCCGCCATCGAGCTCAACCACCGAACCAACGACATCGCGCCGGCCACTGAACTGCTTCTGCCACAGCGAGTAACTCAGCACCGCCACGTCAGTGTGGCCGTTCACACCTTCTTCCGGCAGAAACGTCCTGCCGAGCAGCGGCCTGGCGCCGAGCACATCGAAGAAGTTCTCGCTCCCGTGCACGGCGCTGATAGCGACCGGCCCCGCAGGTCCCCGCATGTTCATCGTCTGCGACGCGAAGCCGGTCAGCCCGCTGAGAGTGTGGTTATTCTGCCGCCAGTACTTGTACTCCGGCCACGACGCAGGCTGGCCGTAGCCAGAAGGCGATCGAGGATCGAGCACCACGATGTGAGCCGGGTCACCGAACGGAAGCGGGCGCAGCAGCAGCGCATCGAAAACACTGAACACCGTGGCAGCCAGTCCAACCGTTAACGACAGCGTCAGCATCCCGGTGACAGCGAAGCCACGTGAGCGTGCAAGCTGGCGCAAGGCAAAGCGGACATCCTGCAGTATGGTGACCATTGATTCCTTCATGCCACCCTCCCTATTCCGTCCTGAGCGCCCGCATGGGATCAATCGAAGCAGCCTTCCGCGCGGGGATCACAGCGGCTACCAGCGCGGAGGCGAGCAGCAGAACTGCCACCGCGATGAGCACAAATGGCTGGAAACTGCTTGTCTGGTAGAGCGAGTGCTGCAGCCACTGCGCGGCAACAAAGCACAGCGGCAGGCCGACCAGCAGGCCAAGCAGCGCCTGCGACAGCGCGCTTCTGACGATCATGGTCAGCACCGCGCCACGTGTCGCCCCCAGCGCCATGCGGACGCCTACCTCACTCGTGCGCCGGGCTACGGAATACGCTGTCACGCCGTACAGCCCGATCGAGGCAAGCACCAGCGCCAGCACTCCAAAGAGCGTTGTCAACCGGACCACCAGCTCTTCGCGCGTGAACGTCATGCTGAGCTGGTCGTCATACGACATCATTTTCAGGATCGGTATATCGGGATTGATCGACTGCAGTGTCTGCCGCACCGCGGCCGCGGTTGCACTCTCCGGGCCGTGATAATGCACGATCAGGTTTGCCGGAGAATGCCGCAGATACTCATTCGCCATGACGTCCGGCCGGCTGTAGGGAGTGAGTTGCGTCATGGGAGTGAAGTACATGGGAGGCGCGGCTTCTGTGGGCTCGCCGTACTTGGTGTTTCCAACCACGCCGACGATCTCGTACATCGCAGGCGTTTCCTGCTGCGGACCGAAGTGCGCGCCGAGCGGCTGCTTGCCGGCCAGGAACGTGCTGACAAATGCCTGGTTCACGACAGCAACCAGCGTGGTTGTCGCGGTATCGCCTGGCGTAAACACCCGCCCCGACAGCAGCGGCGTTCCCAAAACTTGAAAGAACTGGGGGCTCACCGCGTCGTACTCTGTAATGCTGCCCGCGCTGGTATCGGGCGTAACCCCCGGCTGGTAGACAGCGCCATTCCAGCTATCGCCCGCCATCGGCCCATACGTGGCGTAAGCGAAGCTTTCGATGGTGGGCACGCGGGAAAATGCATCGTCCATCCGCTGGTACAGGGCGGGCAACTGCTCATGCCGATACCCGGCTGCCTGCAGGTCGGTGTATACCAGCAGCCGGCCTCCCGAGGCGAAATGGAAGTCCTGGTGTTCCAGGTGGCGCAAGCTCGTGATCAGCAGGCCCGCTGTACTCAACAAGACGAGAGACAGCGCGGCCTGCAGGATGACCAGCAGCTTCTGCGGCAGGGCGCTGGCATCGCGGGTGCTGCGATTGGCGCCGCGCAGCGCTTCTACCGGGCTCGACCGCGAACTGATCCATGCCGGCGCGATGCCAAACACTGTGCCCGTCAGCAGGGAAAGCAGCAGCGCAAAGCCCAGCACGGGCAGCGAGGGTGCCGCAGACAGCGGGCTGAACTCGACGCCGCGTGTCGCCAGCGCCAGGATGCCACGCGTCCCCGCATAGGCAACCGCCACGGCAGCACCGCCGCCGAAGAGCGAGAGCAGCACGGCTTCCACCAGCATCTGCCGAATCAGCCGCAGCCTCGGCGCACCCAGCGCCGCACGCACCGCTAACTCCTGCTGGCGCGCCATGCCGCGTACCAGCATCAGGTTGGCCAGGTTGGCACAGGCAATCAGCAGGACAAAGCCCGCGACCAGCAACAGCAGCTTCAGGCTTTGCTCATACTGGTCCCGCAGGTCGCTGATGCCGCCGCTCGCGGGCACCAGCTCCGTCGACTCCTGCGCAATCTGCGCATCGGTCAACGGTCCAAGCAGGCCCCGGTTGGCAATCGTCCACTGGTGCAGTTCGCCCCGCAGCGCCTGCTCCACGCGCCCCACCTGCTTCGCCTCCGGGATCCTCACCAGCAGGTCGAGCCAGTGCGACGCCGGAAACGTGGTCAGCGACTGGCCCGGTTCGATCACGATTTCCTGTGCAAGCGGCAGCCACAGGCCCGGCGGATCCTCGACCGCGCGCTCCCCCAGGAAGCCGCTGGCCGTTATCCCGACCACGGTGACGGGATGGCTAGAGAGCAGCAGCGTGCTGCCCAGCAGGCGCGCGTCGCCGCCGAACTTTGTCTGCCACAATGCATAGCTGATCACCGCTACCGGACTCGCCCCTTGGCGATCATCGTCAGGGGAAAGCAGGCGCCCGGCGTACGCCTTCACCCCGAGCAGGGGGAAGTAGTTACCCGAGATAAAACGCGCTTCGAGAGGCTGCGCCGCTGCCGGGTCGCCGGCCCGGCGCGCACTCACCGTGGTCGAATTCGATTGCACCGCCGCAATGCCCGCGGTGCCTGGCGTCTGGTCGCGCAGATAGCGGTAGAGATCCGAGGAAAATAGATTCCAGTCGCGCTGCGCACCCTGGTTCACTCCCGAGGCCAGCGGCGCCCCCACCTTGTATAACTGCTCCGGGTGGTCGACAGGAAGAGACCGAAGCATGACCTGGTAGACCAGCGTGAAGATCGCCGTAGTCGCACCGATGCCGAGCGCAAGCGTCAGGATTGCGGTTGCCGCGAAGCCTGGCGACTTACGCAATTGTCGTAGAGCGAACCGTATGTCCGCGAGAAGTGAGTTCATGGTGTGCTGTCTCTCTCTTGTATCTAGCTACAGGCGCTATCTCTTAGTCGTCCCTGCGTGCAAGCGTGGCCGGGCCCACTTACCTAGCAGCGCGATCCGCTTCCTTGCGCGTGGTGGTACTTGGGTTGCGCTCCGGCTCTGCGAGCAGCTGCAGCAATTCGCCTTCGGCTACCACCTTGCCATCGAACAGGTGTACCTGACGCTGGGCATGCGCGGCGAAGCGATTGTCGTGCGTCACCATGCAGATCGTTGAGCCTTCGGCATGCAGCTCGCGCAGCAGGTCCATGACAGCTTCACCATTCTTGGAGTCGAGGTTTCCTGTAGGCTCATCAGCCAGCAGGATCGACGGGGAGCCGGCAAGCGCGCGCGCCACGGCAACACGCTGCTGCTGGCCGCCTGAGAGCTGCGCCGGATAGTGCCGCATGCGGTGCGCCATGCCCACCCGCTCCAGTGCCTGCTGCACCCGCTCCTTCCGCATCGCGGCCGACATACCCGCGCGATATGTCAGGGGCAGCTCCACATTCTCATACACGGTTAAATCGCCAATCAGGTTGAAGCTTTGGAAAATGAAACCTATCTCCTGGTTACGTATTCGTGAGCGCTCCGCGAAGCTCAGGTTGGCGACCGGCTTGCCGTTCAGCTGATACGTACCATCGGTTGGTGTATCCAGCAGCCCGACGATCGAAAGCAGCGTCGACTTGCCACAGCCCGAGGGTCCCGACATCGCGATGTATTCTCCGCGGTGTATGGACAGGTGCACACCGGAGAGAGCGTGCGTCTCGATTTCATCCGTGTAGAACACCTTGGTCATTGCTTCGATATGGATAAGTGCTTCGTCCTTGCCCGTCATCGCTGTCCCCCTGTGCATCTTTTGTCAATCCAATCGAATGCGATCTACGTTGTCCCAGCGCGACATGTCGGAAAGGATCACAGTGTCGCCTTCACTCAGTCCGCCGAGCACCTGTATGGCGTTTACAGAAGCCCGGCCCACCTTCACCGGCACCCGTGTTGCTTCCTTACCATCCGGCGTAAGCCGGAACAAGCTGATCGTGCTGTTCTCATTGCCGAACGCAGGGCGGCCCACGTAGAGCACGTTCTGCAGCCGATCCAGGTCAATCGTGCCGTCGATGCTCAGGTCCGGTCGCGCTCCCTGTGGCAGGGCTCCGATAAGCTCTACGTCCACAGTGACCGTTCCGTTCAATACGGCAGGATCGATCCGTGTGACTCTGCCGGCAATTACGCCATTGTGGGTATCGATCTCGGCTGGCTGAGCGATCTGGATATCCCGCGCCTGCGTTTCGGCAATCTTGAGCGAAGCCTTCAACTGGTCTGGCTGCACCACCTTCGCGAGCGTGGTGCCCGGCGTCACATGCTCGCCCACCTGGTGGGGCAGCTCGACTAACACGCCACTGATGCCCGCGCGCACACTCAGCGCGTTCTGCTGCCGCTGTTTCAGTGCCAGCATCGCGCGTGCTTCTTCCACCTTGGTCTGCTGTACTTCCAGCTGTGTTGCGATGGCCTTGTCGTTGACACTCAGCCGCTCCACCTCGATCGTGTCGCGGGTCTTCAGCTCATCCGACTTACCCTGCGACGCGCTATAAGTCAGCCCGCTGATCACGCCCAGGTCATACAGCGCCTTGTCGGTCTGCGCCTGCTTCTGTGCCTGGCTGTGATCAGAAGCGACCGTGGCTGCACCGGCGCGCTGCGTCATCAGGTCGCTCTGCAGCCGGGCCTGGATATTCTGGTACTCCACCTGCGCCGAT